>VBDM01000208.1 GCA_005881355.1 Betaproteobacteria bacterium | reverse complement strand
GTGCCGCAGAAGTCGGCGTGATCAGCGGCACCTTCGACTGCAGCATGTAGTCGTCGATGGCGAGCGCCTCGAAAGTCGCGAGCGGCCCGATGATCACGTGGACCTTATCCCGTTCGACCAGCTCCTGCGTCTTGGTTTTGGCAAGCGCCGGCTGCCCCGCGGTGTCGGCGAAGATGATGTCGACTTTGCGTCCGGCGAAGGCGTAGTTGCGCTCCTTCAGAAGCAGGTTGATGCCTTCCTCCATCTGCCGGCCGCCCGCGGCGAGCGGGCCGGTGCGCACGGTGAGAAATCCGACGCGCAGGCTTTCGGTCTGCGCGACGGCTGCGTTGAAGGGCAGGGACGCGGCGCCGGCGAGCGCGGCGAGCGACAATAGCAACCGGCTTGAAAAGCTCATGACTCCTCCGATGGATGTTGGTGCGATTTTGTTCTGATTGTCCATATCCTACCAGCACTGGCTTCCCGGGACAGCTCGGCGCCGGGCAATCCTCGCGCGGCGTTACAATGCCTTGCTTCACACAGAATAGCGATGCGTCCCGATCTGCTCACACTCGCCTCGAGCCTCGCCGCTCGCGAAGAGCGCTTTGCAATCGTCACGGTCGTGCGGCGCGAGCCGCCGAGCTCGGCGCGCGTCGGCGATGCCGCCGTGGTGACCGAGAAAGGCGACTATCACGGCTGGGTGGGCGGCGGCTGCACGCGATCGACCGTGCTGCACGAGGCCCTGCGCGCGATCGCCGACGGCGAGCCGCGGCTGCTCAGTCTCTCACCCGAGCCGGACGAGGGGCGGCGCCCCGGGGTCGTCGCGCTCCCCATGACCTGCGACAGCGGAGGTACGGTGGAAATCTACGTCGAGCCAGTTTTGCCGGTGGCGCGGCTGCTTCTGTTCGGAAGCTCGCCTGCGGTCCGCGTGCTCTCGCGCATCGGCCGTGCAATGGGATACCGTGTCGAGGTCGTCGATCCGGACGCGGACAGGGAAAACTTTCCCGAGGCCGAGCGCGTGCTGAAGGCGATCGCCGCAGATGCCGTGCCGCGCGGCGCGCATGTGCTCGTGGCGACCATGGGCGAGCGCGACCTGGAAGCGATCGAAGCGATCGTCACGCGCGCGCCCGCTTATCTCGGCGTCATTGCGAGCCCGAAACGCTTCGCGGAGCTGCGCGAAGCGCTGCTTGCCCGCGGTGTCCCGCGCGACGCGCTGGATGCGATCGCCGCGCCGGCGGGCCTGGACATCGGCGCGCGCACGCCCGAAGAGATCGCCTTGAGCATCATGGCGCAGATCGTCGAGCGGCGCCGGCGCTCAGCGGTCCAGGGGCCGAAGATCGCGGAAGTGCCGCACGAAGCGATCGATCCGGTGTGCGGCATGAGCGTGACGGTCGCCGGAGCGCGCCACACCGCCGAGGTGAGCGGCGCCAGGTATTACTTCTGCTGCGCGGGCTGCCGCACAAAATTCCTCGCCGAGCCCGCGCGCTACGCCTCGGGTGGTGCAAGGGCGCACGGATCGTGAACGAAAAGATCCGCTCGACGCCTGTGCGTTTGCGCTGCGCCGCACCATGATCGGACCGGCGCACAACCTGAAATCACCGAAGGGCTTGCTCCGATTCGTGGCGTGAGGTATCGTCGGCCACGTAAGAAATAATATCCCGTCGGCATACGTTCACCCGGAGGTACGGCGCGGCGCTCGAGGCCGCGCCGTTCTGATTCGGCCAATCGAGTTGTAGCGCTCAACGCGCGGAAAGGGGGGACCGATGATTCCCGCAGCATTCGATTATCACCGTCCGGGCACGCTCGACGAGGCGGTGAAGCTCCTCTCCAGTCACGGCGACAAGGCCAAGGTGCTCTCGGGCGGCATGAGCCTCCTGCCCATGCTGAAGCTGCGCCTCGCGTCGTTCGCGCACCTCGTCGACATCGGCCGCATTCCGGGGCTCGACTACATCAAGGAGGAGGGCGGGTTTCTCAAGATCGGGGCGATGACGCGGCAGGCGGCGCTCGAGCGCTCCGAGCTCGTCCGGACCCGATATCTCATTCTCGCGGACGCCGTTCCGCTGATCGCCGATCCGCTGGTGCGCAACCGCGGAACGCTCGGTGGAAACGTGGCGAACGGCGATCCCGGGAACGACCAGCCGGCGATCATGCTCGCGCTCGGCGCCACCTTCGTCGCGCGCGGGCCCAAGGGCGAGCGCAGCGTGCCTGCGGGCCAGTTCTACAAGGGGCTCTATTCCACGGCGCTCGCGCCGAACGAGATCCTCACCGAGGTCCGCATCCCGGCGCCGCCGCCGCGCAGCGGAGGAGCGTACGCCAAGCTCAAGCGCAAGACCGGGGACTTCGCGGTCGCAGCCGCGGCCGTGCAGCTGACCCTGGACGGGAAAGGCGCGGTCGAGCGCGCCGCCATAGCCCTCACCAATGCCGGTCTGACGCCGGTCGAGGCGGCCGATGCGGCGAAGTATCTCGTCGGCAAGAAGCCGGACGAGAAGACGATCGCCGAGGCGTCGAGGATGGCCGCGGCGAAGAGCTCGCCCAGCGCCGACCGCCGCGGCTCGGTCGAGTACAAGAAGGAAATGGCGCGCGTCTTGACGGCGCGCGCGCTGCTCAAGGCGGTCCAGCGCGCGGGAGGGAAATAATCATGGCCAAACACAAGATCAGCGTGACCGTCAACGGCGCGGCGCGGGAGGCGGAAGTCGAGTCGCGGCTCCTGCTCGTGCATCTCATCCGCGAAGTGTTCCGGATGACGGGCACTCACGTCGGCTGCGACACCTCGCATTGCGGCGCGTGCACGGTGATCCTCGACGGCAACCCGGTCAAGTCGTGCACCGTGCTCGCGGTGCAGGCCGACGGCTCGAAGATCACCACCGTCGAGGGCCTGGAGCAGGCAGGCAAGCTCCATCCCGTCCAGGAGGGCTTCACCGAGAAGCACGGCCTGCAATGCGGCTTCTGCACGCCGGGCATGCTGATGACCACGAGCGCCCTCCTCGAGCGCAACAAGAACCCGAGCGAGCAGCAGATTCGCGAGGCGATCTCCGGGAACCTGTGCCGCTGCACCGGATACGTCAACATCGTCAAGGCCGTGCAGTACGCGGCCGAGAAAATGCGCTGATCGAAGAGTTGAACGCGCGAGGAGACCCGCAAATGAGCGAACCCAGAACCGACGCCAAGATCTGCGGCATGGGCCATTCGATGAAGCGCAAGGAAGACCCGCGCTTCATCCGCGGCCAGGGCCGCTATATCGACGATTTCACGCTGCCCGGGATGCTCTACATGGACATCGTGAGGAGCCCCCACGCGCACGCCAGGATCAAGAAGATCGACACCTCGAAAGCGCTCAAGATCCCCGGCGTGCTCGCGGTGATCGACGGCCCGACGCTCGCCAAGTACAACCTGCACTGGATGCCGACGATTTCATCGGACACGCAGATGGTGCTGCCGATCGACGAGGTCATGTACCAGGCGCAGGAAGTGTGCGCGGTGATCGCCACCGAGCGCTATATCGCGGCCGACGGC
>VBDM01000207.1 GCA_005881355.1 Betaproteobacteria bacterium | reverse complement strand
TGGACCGAAATCGACGACCTCGACGCGATTTTCCTTCGCGAGGTAGACGAGCATGTAGCCGACTCCGCCGAGGCCGCTGTTCCACGGCTCGACGGCGGCGAGCGCGAAACCGGCGGCGACTGCGGCATCGACCGCGTTGCCTCCCGCAGCGAGCGTCTCGGCGCCGACCTCGGCGGCGAGGCGGTGCTGGGAGGCGACGATGCCGCGCCGCGAGCGCGCCACGGGCTTGCGCACCCGCCAATTCTGTGTCCGGTGATCGAGCCCGGGATTCACTGGTAGGGCGAGCGTCGGTCGAACAGTTCCGCCGCCGTCTCCATGCGCATGAACTCCGCGCCTTCGGCGGCGAGCCGCTCGATCAGGCGCTCCAAGGCCATCATGCGATGCCCGCGGCCGATGACGAAAGGGTGGAAGGTGTAGGTGATGATTCCCCACTCGGTCTCGCGCTTCATGTAGAGGAAATCGTCGATCCAGTTGGCGAGCACGCCGCCCGCGTTCTTGAGTCCCGGCAGCACGGTGCTCTGAGTACGCACGAACTCGAAGTGCGGGTAGTCGTCGAGCGACCAGCTGACCGGCATCTCGATCAGGCGCGATTCCTTGCCGAACACCGCGGGCTTTTGCAGCTCGATCCGGTCGCCGAGCCGCACGCGGTAGGGGGTGTAATCGTTCCCCATCATGCTGCTTTCGTAATAAAAGCCGTGCTTGAGAAGGAGCTCCACCGAATGCGGGCTCAGGTCCCACGACGGAGAGCGGTAGCCGCGGGCGTAGCGGCCGGTGAGTATTCTGATTTCTTCGTTCGCGCGCACCAGCTCCGCTTCCTCCTCGTCGCGCGAGAGGCTCGCCGGCGGCACGTGCGTCCAGCCGTGATGGCCGATCTCGTGACCCGCCTCGAGCACCCTCCGGCAAGCCTCCGGATAGGTTTCCAGGGTGTGCCCGGGAATGAACCAAGTGGCGGGAATGCCGCGCTTCTTGAGCAGAGCCAAGATGCGCGCGGCGCCGATCACGCCGAACTCGCCGCGCGACACCGGCGTCGGTGTGGTCATGCCGCGCGCGATCCAGCCGGACATCGCGTCGAAATCGAAGCTGATGCAGACGATATGTTTCGCCACGCGCTCCTCCATTCCGCGATCGGCCGACCGAGTAGGACTGGTCAATCGACGCGGGCGCCGCTTTTCTTCGCGACTCGCGCCCATTGCGCGATGTCGGCCTTGACGAACTCGCCGAACTCCTCGGGCGTGTTCCCGACCGGCTCGAAGCCGAAAGTCGCGACGCGCTCGCGCACTTCCCGAAGCCCGAGTGCCTTGACGATCTCGTCGTGCAGCTTCGCGATGACGGGCTTGGGCGTTCCCATGGGAGCGAGGAGCCCGTTCCAGCCGAACACCTCGAACCCCGCGAGCCCCGCTTCGGCGACGGTGGGAAGCTCGGGCGCGAAGACCGAGCGCTTCGCGGTCGATACGGCGAGTCCGCGGATTCTCCCGGCGCGTATCTGGGGCAGGCCCGCCGGCCCGACGGTGAACATTACCTGCAGCTGCCCTGCGATGAGGTCGGTGATCGCCGCCGCGACCGTCTTGTAGGGGACGTGCACGATGTTGACCCCCGCCATGGTCTTGAAGAGCTCGGTTGCGAGATGCGGAGGCGTGCCGCTGCCGCCCGAGCCGTAGTTGAGCGCGCCCGGCTTAGCCTTGGCGAGCGCGATCAATTCGCCGACGGAATTCGCGGGCACCGATGGGTGCACCGCGAGGATGAAAGGAGTCGAGGCGAGCAGCGTCACGGGAGCGAAGTCGCGCACCATATCGTAGGAAACCTTGTACATGCTCGGATTGATCGTGTGCGTTCCCGTCGCGAGGAGCAGGGTGTAGCCGTCGGGCGCCGCTCTCGCCACCGCCTCGGCAGAGATCGTTCCGCCCCCGCCGCCGCGCTGGTCGATGATCACGGGCTGGCCCCAGGCGTCGGTGAGCTTCTGCCCGATCACGCGCGCGAGCGCATCCGGCCCGGGGCCGACGATGAAGCGGATGGGCTTTGCCGGGTAGCTTTGCGCGAACGCGCTCCCCGACGCCGCGATCGCTGCGAGCATCAGCCATGAAGCGGGTTTCATTGCGCTCCCCGGGACGATTTTGCGCTCGGCAGCCCGCGCCGGCCGCAATTGCGCGCGCGCAGAAGCTCGCCGCCAGCGGTGGTCACGTAGAGGCTGGAGAGATCGGCGTCGCCGAACGCGCAGTTCATCGGCTGATCGGCGGGCAGGGGATGCGACTCGATGACGGCGCCGCTCGGGGAAAACACGCAGACGAGCGGCCCCGGCCCGGCCTTTCTCCATCCGGCGCAGGCGACGATATTGCCCTCGCTGTCGGTGCACATGCCCTCGATGCCGCGGTGCTCGCCCCGATGGTCGCGCCCGAATGCGTGCAGCACCGTGTACGAACCGAGCGTGTTGTCCGGAAGGATAGTGTAGGCGCGCAGCTCGCGCCGGCCCAGGGGTGAGTTGTCGGTTTCCGCGACATACAAAGTCGATTCGTCGTGCGACAAGGCGACCGCGCGCGGCGCGGTCGTGTCGTAGGTCATCCGGCGGATGCTCCAGAGCTTGCGGAACGAATCGAGCTCCAGGCGCAGCACCGAGGCATGCTCGAGCGCCGGGAAGATCTGCGGGCCCGAGGCGCGCAGCTCGCTCCAGGGATCGCTGAACCAGATGCGGCCCTTCGAGTCGATCGCGAGGTTGTTCGGATGGTTGTGGTAGCGACCGTCGAGCAGAGATCCGGTGGGCGAGGTCGAGCCGTCGTCGGCGAAATGGATCACCCGCCGCGAGCCTTCCTGGCAGCCGTACAGGCCGCCGTCGGGCGCGAAGGCGAGGCCGTTGGTGCGATTGGTGTGCTTGCGGAATTCGGTGACGTTTCCGCTCGCCGGGTCGTAGCGCAGGATGCGGCCTTCGGCGATCGCGGAAAAGAGCATGCCGCTCCCGTCCCAGGCGAGGCCGCCGGCCGGCCCTTCGAAGGGGCCCGCGAGCTTTTCGAGCGTCCAGTCCATTTTGCCTACCCGACCGGGACGCCGGGCACGTTCACGCGGGTGCGGAACACCGAGCCGTAGGTAGTGATGTAGAGCGAGCGCCAGTCCGCGTCGCCCCAGGCCATGTTGGTGCAGTGGTCCGGGATACGGATGCGGCCGAGGAGCCCCCCGTCGGAACCTATCACGTGAATGCCGCCGGGGCCGGTGCAGTAGACGTTGCCTTCGCGATCGACCTTCATGCCGTCCGCGATGCCGGGCTCGCTTCCGGCGAGCTTGTGAAACAGGCGCTTCGGCCCGCAGCTGCCGTCCGCCCGCATGTCGTAGGCGCGGATCTCGCCAAGGCGCGTGTCGTTCACATAGAGCACCGACTCATCGGGCGTGAAGGCAAGGCCGTTCGGGTAAACCGTATCGGCGATCACCGCGTCGAGCCTTGCGCCGTCGGGTGAAATCCGGAACACGCCCTGGAAGTCGAGGTACTGCTGCAGGTCCTCGGCCGCCATGCCGACGTTATAGAGCGCGCCGGGAGAATCGGTGAAGTAGATGGAACCGTCCGAGCGTACAACGATGTCGTTCGGGCTGTTGATGCGATTTCCCTGGTAGTGCGAGGCGAGCGTGGTGACGCTGCCGTCGGGTTCGACCCTCCAGACCGAGCGCGAAGCCCATCCGGCCACGCACAGCCGGCCTTCCTTGTCGAAAGTGAGGCCGTTTGCCTTGTTCGAAGGCCGGATGAAAACTTCGGCGCCCACGCCGGGTTTCCATCGGTGAATCGTG
>VBDM01000206.1 GCA_005881355.1 Betaproteobacteria bacterium | reverse complement strand
CTGCCCGAGCATTGGAAGGCGCGGCTCCTGGGCTCGCGCGATCAGCGCATCACGCGCGAGGGCGTCCTCGTCATCAAGGCGCAGCAGCACCGCAGCCTCGAGCGCAACCGCGAAGAGGCGCTCGCGCGTCTGCACGAGCTCGTCGCGCGCGCGGCAGCCGTGCCGCGGCAACGCAGGCCGACCCGGCCGACCCGGAGCTCGCGGGAGAAACGCCTTGAAAGCAAGACGAGGCGCGGGCAGGTCAAGAAGCTGCGCGGCAGGATCCGATCCGCCGCCGACTGAAGGCGCCGGATGCCATGGCTCTTGTGCGCCGCGCAAAGCGGCGAGCGCTCGTATCGTATGTGGGCACGCCTCTCGCCGCGGAATAACCCGCCGATCGGCAACGTATACGGAAGCCCTATCCCGTTACGCCCGAGGGGAGCGGCGGCGCGCGTCATCAAACGGTAGCGATAGGAGAGCAGCACTAGGGTGCGGACCGCGACTTTCAGTCGCAAGGCGATCAAGCCGAGCGCGGTCCATCCCTGTTAAACCATGGAAGGAGGAGTTGCCATGCTGAAGAAGATGTCGGTTTTCGCGCTGTTCCTCGGGATCGTCTGCCCGCTTTCGGCGGGGGCGCAGGACTCGCTTGCGAAATTCAAGGGCGGGATCGGCGCTATTCCGGTTTCAAACGTCGTTGTGGCAGCCGATGGTACTGTGACCGTTTCCAGAAATGTCGTCCGCGGCGTCAACTCTCCCGGCCAGATCTGGGTGATCGCCGATCTCAGAGCCGACGTGAAAGCCGACGGGCTCGGGAGCATCACGGTCAAAGGAAAAGGCCTGGTATTGGGTGGCGGCAATAGCGCCGGGAGGACGACGGGACAGAATGTGTTTGCTACGCTGATCTGTGAAGCCGCCGCCCCCTTTACGGAGCGCAGCACGGACGCTGCCGGCGTCCCGCTCGCGCTCAACGGCGATTTTCGCATCGACGATGTGCTGAGCCCGGCGCCGGTTGACTGCCCCAGCCCGATGCTTCTCATCCGCAACGCGGCCGGCCGGGTCTGGTTCGCGGTCGGCATCCCGAACTTCGGGGACGACGACTAGCGGCTTGCTCTTCTACGGGTGAAAACCGGGGCGCGCCCGGCGCGCGCGCGTGCCGGGATTGACCGCCCCGGGGACCGATTGCGTCGCGGTCATATGAGTCGCGCCGCTCCTACGTCCTCGCGGCGAGGAGCGGATCTCCCGGCAAGGCCGCGAGCTGCTCCAGCTTCTGCTGCTGCTCCAGCCATTCGGCTTCGAGCTGCGCCAGCTCCCGCGCGACGTAAGCCTGATCGAGGATAAGCGTCTTCAGCGCCTCCTTCTGCGCCTCGCCGTAGCTCGCCGGGTCGGCGAGTTGAGCGTCGATCGCGGCCTTCTGCGCGCTCAGCTTCGCCATTTTCCCTTCCAGCCGCTTGATCCGCGATTCGATCGGTTTTCTCGCTTCGGATTGGCGCCGACGCGCTTCCGCTTCCTTGCGTTTCTGCTCGCGGTGCTCGTTTGCCGTGGCGGGCGCGGCCTTGTTCGCTTCCGGCAAAGGCGCGATTTCCTCCTCCGGCGCGAGCTTGGTCCTGAACAGCCAGTCGCGATAGTCGTCCAGATCGCCGTCGAAAGGCTGCAGCCTGCCGTCGGCGACGATTAGAAACTGGTCGGTGGTCGCGCGCAAGAGGTGCCGGTCGTGCGAGACGAGCACGAGCGTGCCCTCGAACTGAGCGAGCGCCACCGTCAGCGCCTCGCGCGTCTCTAGGTCGAGGTGGTTGGTCGGCTCGTCGAGCAAGAGCAGGTTCGGGCGCTGCCACACGATGAGCGCGAGGGCGAGCCGCGCTTTCTCCCCGCCCGAGAAGGTCTCGATGGACGTGGTCGCCATGTCGCCGGGGAAGTTGAAGCTGCCGAGATAGTTGCGCAAGTCCTGCTCGCGGGTCTTCTGCGCGATGCGCGCGAGATGCCACAGCGGAGACTCGTCGTGGCGCAGCATCTCGATCTGGTGCTGCGCGAAGTAACCCACGGCGAGCCCCTTGTTGAAGATGGCCTTGCCCGCGAGCGGCGGAAGCTCGCCGGCGATGGTCTTGATGAGCGTCGATTTTCCCGCGCCGTTGATGCCGAGCAGGCCGTAGCGCTGGCCGCTCTGCAGCGAGAGCTTGATGCCGCGCACGACGATCTTGTCCGGCTCGTCCTGCATCCGGTAGCCCGCATCGACGTCTTCCAGCACCAGCAGCGGGTCGGGCGCCCTGAGCGGCTCGCGGAACTCGAACGAGAAGGGCGCAGAGACGTGCAGGGGAGCCAGGTCCTCCATCTTCGCCAGCATCTTCATGCGGCTTTGCGCCTGCTTCGCCTTGGTGGCCTTGGCGCGGAAGCGGTCGATGAACGATTCCAGGTGCGCGCGCTCGCGCTGCTGCTTCTCGTACTGGGCCGCCGCGAGCACCACCGCCGCGGCGCGCTGGCGCTCGAAGCTCGAATAATTGCCCGAATAGCGCTTCAGCTTCCGCGCGTCGATGTGCGCGACGACGTCGACCACGCCGTCCAGGAAATCGCGGTCGTGCGAGACGATGAGCAGTGTTCCGGTGTAGCGTTTCAGCCACTCTTCGAGCCAGAGAATGGCGTCGAGGTCGAGGTGGTTGGTCGGCTCGTCGAGCAGCAGCAGGTCCGAGGGGCACATCAGCGCCTGCGCGAGATTGAGTCGCATGCGCCAGCCGCCGGAGAAGCTCGCCACCGGCTCGCCCATCTCCTCGTGGGAGAAGCCCAGGCCGTGCAGCAGCTGCTCCGCGCGCGAGCGCACCGTGTACGCGTCTGCGTCGCCCATCGCGGCATGCAGCTCGCCGATCCGGTGGCCGTCGTTGGCGGCTTCGGCGGCGGCGAGCTCGCGTTCGAGCCGGCGCAGCGTCGTGTCGCCGTCGATCGCGTACTCGAGCGCAGGCCGCTCGAGCGCGGGCGTTTCCTGCGCGACGTGCGCGACGCGCCACCGCGCCGGGTAGTCGACCTCGCCCTTGTCGGCGTGCAGCTCCCCGCGTAAGAGCGCGAACAGGCTCGACTTCCCCGAGCCGTTCGCGCCGATCAGGCCGATCCTGTCGCCGGGGTTGAGCGCGACCTCCGCGCCTTCGAGCAGCGTCCTGGCGCCGCGGCGGAGCGTGACCTGGGAGAGGCGGATCATGGCGGTTCGATTCGCAAGGCGCGCATTGTACGCGCAACGGCAGGGCCGGCGATAAACGCGGCACGCGCGCGAGGGATTCGGGATAATAGCGTCGTGCCGGCGGGACTTCATGCAGCGATGCGCGCGACGCGCTAAAACGATGTTTATTCGAAAACCAGCTCCGCGAATTACGTCGCGCATCGTGCTTTCCAGCTTTGTCCTGATCTTTACGCTCGCCCCGTTCGCGGTCCCGGGGACGCATGCGCAAGGCAGGCAGTCGGCCAACCGCGAGATCTATCTCTACCGCGGCGCGGACCGCGCGCAGCGGCTGCTCTCGCAGGCAAGGAAGGAGGGCGCCCTGAGCCTGTATTCCACCATGACCCTGGAGGACGCGGGCCCGCTCATCGCGGCGTTCGAGAAAAAATACGGCATCCAGGTCGCGATGTGGCGCGCGATCAATCAGAAGCTGGTGCAGCGCGCCCTCGCCGAGGCGCGCGCGGGCAAGTACCCGGTCGACGTATACGAGGGCAGCGGACACGGCATGGAGATACTTCACCGCGAAGGGCTGCTCGAAAAATTCTGGAGCCCGGCGTTCGGCGACATCCCGCCCGAGGCGTTTCCGCGCCACGGCTATTATGCGCCCGACAATCT
>VBDM01000209.1 GCA_005881355.1 Betaproteobacteria bacterium | reverse complement strand
TCTCGTCGAGATGGGCGTAGTCGACCCGACCAAGGTCGCGCGCACGGCGCTGCAGAATGCGGCTTCCGTCGCGGGCCTGCTGCTCACCACCGAAGCGATGGTGGCCGAGTTGGTGGAAGAGAAGGAAGGTGCCAGCCCCGGCGCCCATGGCATGGGCGGCATGCAACAAGGGATGGACATGTGAGTCCGGCCCGATTCAGGCGAGCTTTCAGCAGACGATCCCCAACGCCCGACCGGGCGTTGGTTTTTTTTGTCAGCCGAGGGTCGGGCATGATTTCCAGCCCGAACCGTGCATGGGCTTTGCGCGTATCGCAAGCCGGTTCCTACAAAGCGCTGAATGGCCTGATGGACGATTGGTACGAAACGGTCAAGGCTGACTATCGCCTGCAGAATTCGAGAGGCTTCGAGTCGTATATGGAGGCAAGGGATTGGGAGGGGGCGAGACGCAGTGTAGAGCGAACTTATGGGCGCTCCTGCCCCGAGCACCGGTCTACCGTGGACACGTTGAATGCTGCCATACAAAACAGAACTCAAATGAGGGTGGTGACAATGAGTCTCGAGCTTGGCAATGCCGGGATCGTCAACAGGTAGCGGAAACATAATATGCCCACCAGTCTTTCGTTCGAGGCGGCATGGCGTGATCTGAATCGCAGGTCCACGATTCTGTGGCTCCTGCTCTTTGGCTGCATCCCCGGGATGTTTCTGTTTGCTTATCTGCTGAACGACCTGCTCCTCCAGAACGCGCCGGTTCTCGTTGTTGCGCTCGCCTGGATGGCCGCGATTGCCTGGGCTGGAAGCCGAATGGCGAGCTTTGTATGTCCCCGTTGCAGCAGGGCGTTCTACGAGAACTGGTACTTTTTCAAGCCGCTCAGGCGCAGCTGCGCTCATTGCAGCCTGCCAAGGTGGGCTGAAGACACTCCGCCGCGGCAGGCGACCAATTAAGCCATTGGCGACACGGCCAAAGACGTCAGCCTTTGACCACCGCCGCGACGAACAGGGCCCAAGCTACCAGGAACGCGACCCCACCGATCGGCGTGATCGCGCCCAGCCAGCGCTCGCCGGAGAGCGCAAGCGCGTACAGACTCCCCGAAAACAAAACGATTCCCGCGAGCATCAGCCAGCCCGACCATTTCAGGAGCGCCGAGTCCGGAAGCTGCGTCGCGAGGAGCCCGACCGCGAGCAGGGCGAGCGCGTGATAGACGTGGTATTCGACGCCGGTGTGCCAGATGGCTAGCATCTCGGCCGGCAGGCGGTTCTTCGGCGCGTGGGCGCCGAAGGCGCCGAGCGCCACCGCGAGGAGCGCCGCGAACCCGCCCGCGGCGAGGAATAGCTTTGAGTTTGTCGTCATCGCGATCCTTCACGATAAGATAGAGAGCCCATAACTCACATTACAACAAGTGGCCCGAATCGTAATCCCCGGCGTCGCCCGGCTCAAGGACTGGGTCGGAAAGGAGGTCGCCGTGACCGACTGGCTCGCGGTGAGCCAGGAGCGTATCGACGCCTTTGCCGACGCGACGGAGGATCACCAATGGATCCACGTCGACCGCGAGCGCGCGGCGAAGGAATCGCCCTACGGGACGACCGTCGCGCACGGCTTTCTCACGCTCTCGCTCCTCCCGCACCTGCTGCGCGAGGCGGTCGAGATCCAGGGCGTGCGCCTCGGGATCAACTACGGCCTGAATCGCGTGCGCTTCACCGGGCCCGTGCCCGCGGGCTCGCGCGTGCGGGCACGCTTTCGGCTTGCCGCAGCCGAAGACATCGAGGGTGGAGTGCAGGCGACCTGGGACGTCACCGTCGAGCGCGAGGGGGAGACGAAGCCGGTGCTCGTCGCCGAGTGGATCACGCGTCGCTACGAGTAGAAGGCCGACCGCGGCGAGTCATCGGGCGCCTCGGGGCTTTTCGTGTTCCCGCCTATTCAGGAACGCCGTCACCTCCGAAATGACCTCGTTCTGGCGCCCCACCCACAGGTGCCCTCCCGTGGGAAAACCGACGAAACGCGCGCCGGGTATGCGCTGCGCCACGTCGCGGCTGCTTTCGTAGATTCCGAACAGATCGTTCTCGATGGCGATGACGAGCGTGGGGACGGCGATTCGCTCCAGCTCGTGATGCCGCGGTGAAGCAACGGTCGCGAGATCGTTCCGGAGCCCCTTGCGGCGTTGGCTGAGCGGCAGGGTGTTTCGCATCACTCGCAAGATCCGCTCCTGCTCATCGGGCGGGGCGCTCTCGAAATCGCGGACGGGAACGGCGAAGCGTCTCTCCAGCGCGATGTCCCGCGCGAGCTTCAGGTTCAACCAGAAAAGGAGGTCCGATCCGAGCATCCAGTCGGGCACGAAACGGGGCGGCGCGGGCGGCTGATATTGCGGCTCGCCCGCCCGTCGCGGCGGGAAGACGGCCGGAACGAGCAAAACCACCGCGGAGCAACGCGCGGCGTGCCGCAGGCAGAACTCGATCGTGGAGGGCGCGCCCGCCGAGCCCCCGAAGATAATCACCTTCGGCAGCTTCAATGCGTCGAGCAGGCGGGCATGGGCGTCGGCCTGGGCCGCGGGCGATGCGTCTGCGGGGACGGAGGTCCGCAGATACCCGAATCTCGACGGGGCGATCACCATGAATCCGCGATCGGCCAGGGGGCGACCGAATTCCAGGCCCTGGTCGAATCCGCCGCCGGCCCCGTGCACGACGAGCACCGGCGCGCCCTTGCCGATCACGGCGTATTCGATCGATCCGCACGGAGTCTCGACGATCCGGCTGCCGGAGGAGACGCGGGCCCGTGCGGCCGCGATGTCGTGCCGGTAGCTCGACGCGGTGAGCACGATCAATCTCTCCGGCCCCGCGCCGGCGACGCCCGGAAATATCCGGAAGCGTCGTTCAATCTCGATCGGCCAGGTCTCATGGAACGCGGCATCCCGTTGTCCTCGAGCGCGGTGGATAGCATTATGGCAGTGACGGAACGATTTCCCGGACGGAGAGCATACCAATGTGGGAAGCCTGGGCGCTGGTTGCGCTCGCCTTGCTCGCCTGGCTGTGGTTCGACAGCATGCGGGCGCGCGAGCGCGCGGTCGCGGCGGGGGCGCGCGCCTGCGAGCGCGACGGCCTGCAGTTCCTCGACGAGACGGTGGAGTGCGTGTCGCTGCGTCCGGCGCGCGACGAAAACGGCCGCGTCGCCCTGCGGCGCGTGTACCGGTTCGAATTCTCCGACGACGGCAGGAACCGGCGCTCGGGCGGGATCGTGATGCTCGGCGGCGAGGTAGAATCGCTCACCATGGAGCCCTTCCTGTTGCAGTGAGCCTTCCGCGGTGAGTCATGCAGAAGTGGGTCGAAGGCACCGTCGTCAACCAGAAGCGCTGGACGGAGACCCTTTTCACGCTGTGCGTGAACGCCGACGTCACGGGGTTCGAGGCGGGGCAGTTCGCCAAGCTCGCGCTCGCCGTGGAGGGCGAGATGGTGGCGCGGCCGTACTCGTTCGTGAACGCGCCGAAGGAGCGTCCGCACGAGTTCTATTACGTGACGCTGCCCGAAGGGCCCCTCACGCAGCGGCTGAGCAAGCTGGAAACGGGCGACACGATCTACCTCGCGCCGCGGCCCTCGGGGTTTCTCGTGCTCTCGGAAGTCCCCGACGGCGAGAGCCTGTGGCTCGTTTCCACGGGAACAGGCGTCGGCCCGTTTCTGTCCATTCTCAAGACCGACGTGCCCTGGCAGCGCTTCAAGCACGTGGTGCTGGTGCACGCGGTGCGCCATGCCGATGAGCTCACCTACCGCGACATCA
>VBDM01000197.1 GCA_005881355.1 Betaproteobacteria bacterium | reverse complement strand
CCTCGAGACGCCGTCGAACCCTCTGACCGAGGTGTTCGATATCGCGGCGCTCGCGCAGATCGCCCGCGAAAAAGGCGCGCTGCTCGCGGTCGACAACTGCTTCTGCACGCCCGCCCTGCAGAAGCCCTTCGAGCTGGGCGCCGACCTGGTGATCCATTCGGCGACCAAGTACCTGGACGGGCAGGGCAGGGTGCTGGGCGGAGCCGTGCTCGGCCCGAACGGCCAGGTAATGGACGCGATCTTTTCCTTCCTGCGTACGGCGGGCCCCAGCCTCTCGCCCTTCAATGCCTGGGTGCTGCTGAAAGGAATAGAGACGCTCAGGATCAGGATGGAAGCGCAATCGCAAAGCGCGCTCGAGCTCGCCCGGTGGCTCGAGTCCCACCCGCGCGTGGAGCGCGTGCACTACCCGGGACTCGCGTCCCACCCGCAGCACGCGCTCGCAATGCGCCAGCAGCGCTCGGGAGGCGCCATCGTCTCGTTCGTCGTGAAAGGCGGGCGCGAGGCGGCATGGAAAGTCATCGACTCGACTCGCATGATCTCGATCACCGCGAACTTGGGCGACACCAAGACCACCATCACGCATCCCGGCACCACCACGCACGGGAGAATAAGCGCCGAAGCCCGCGCGCGCGCCGGGATCACCGAAGGCCTGCTGCGCGTCGCGGTCGGGCTCGAGTCGGTGCGGGATCTGCAGAACGATCTCGCGCGGGGGCTGGGCTAGAAGAGCTCGCCGCGAAATGAGAGGCTAGGGAAGGGCTCGGGCCTTCCTTTCCCGGGAGGGTCCCCTCACGCGTGATGTTTAGTCTCGGTCTGACAGGCGTTGTCCGAACGTCAATTCTGGAAACGACCCTGAACCGCCGGTCGCCTTTCTCCATGCCGGACATTCAGCGGTGGATAGAAACGAATAGGATAATCAATTCTCCGGCGCGCCGCAGTCCAGTGCTTGAAGCTGTCCTGAACGGCGCACATCGGTCTAGTGGTAAATTAGAAAAGGTGGCAAAGGCTTTGCTGAAGCGCTGCGAGAACTCAGGCAGGGCAGGGTTTATCTCAGGAGAAACTTGCAGACCGGACAGGGCTATATCAGACTTGCCACTATTTGATCTGCTATGGTAATTAAGATCCGAATTAATAACATCAGCTTAGTTCACTGATTTATTAAAGCAGCGACGGGAGGAAACATGAGTCGGCTCGCCGTAATTACAGTTATTACTACTATGATATTCATGAGCTGGCCCCGCCAAGAGGTGCAGGCGGCGGAGTGTAAAGCAAGTGCTTTCGACGCCTCGAAGCTCAAAACTGACCTTGTCAACGGTGAAGCGGCAACCAAGGCAGGCCAGTTATCAATAGAAAGAAAAGAAGATAGGGGGCAGTTGGTCAAACTCAACGGGTGCCCCATAGGCGTAGAAGCAAGTATTCTTGGGTTTGAGAAAATTTTCCGGCTAGCCAACGAAGACGTGGTTTTGGTGATGCTCGGGAGTGGCGGCTCTCGTTGCCCGGGGGATTGGATTCTTTTGTCGATAAAGCCGGACGGAAAAACAGAACCATCAAAGACGTTCGGGACCTGCGGCGATACGGCTCAAGCCACACAAGTAGGCAACCAAATAAAAGTCCACATTCCGCGAGCAGGCGGTAACCCACCGCAAAATATTATCTATGAGTCTGGTAATGTTAAGTGTGATACATGCTTGCCGCCGATGAAAACTGCCGCCGTGGACACTATTGCCGGTATTGTTACGATTAAAAATAAACGTGGAGAGCTGAGTGAAGTGTTCGTTGGAGAGAAGCCGACTGGAATCAAAGCTCTTCCTCTCTATTTTGACAGTGACCCGATTCAGCTTGGCTCCGCCCAAATCCTACTGATCGAAAAGCGAAGCTTGAACAGCGACTGCGAGGCGCGTTTCGCTTTTCTAGTGTTACGGCAGAACGGTAAATTTGAGGTAACTAAAGATTTCGGAAACTGCACGCCCTATCCGGACCTGGAGCAAAAAGGAGAATCTATTTATGTTTCCTTCCCTGAAGTAAATCAGCGGCCGGCGCAAAACGTGGTGTTTCAGAAAGGGGCATTATCTGTAGAAGGCGAGGCTGTGAAAATAACTAAACGAGAGCAACCCCGCTTTCGTTCCATGAGTGAGGTCTTTTCAGATTTAGCTAAGTTCGAAGTCGGATCGTACTTTCGCGATCGGGACGTAAAGGAAATGGCCCAAGCATTGACGCGGGTCAGCCACGTCTCCCGCCATCCGATGACGAATGGCAGGGAGCTGGTCATCATCACCCATGAAACCGGCGATCCGATGGAACAACGTCTACCGGGCTGCAAGGGAGGAAAATGCGCTCACTATTTTTATCTAAAAGATAGTGGTGGGCACTATCTTGCGGGCTGGGCATCGGGGGAAATGAAGGCGATTGACGTCAATAAGGAAATGCCGACATTAGCAATCGACACTTCTAAGGTATTCGCACCTAAACGAGGCGTTCATTGCTATGCTTTAGGGCGGCTTGCCCCGGGGCACGATGAGATGTTCCGGGAATGGGAAGGCCCGGACAACCCTTGCGGTGTGACCGACACTCCCAAACGCAGAGTCGAAAGGAAAGCAACTCCTCCGTAAGGGTTCGACTTAGATAGAGGCCTCGATATGCGTCGGACACGGGCGGGATTCTCGGGTTTTTATCATTAGGCGTTGGTGCGACCGAAAGCATTGACGCCGGCGCATTTCAGCTTGTCTTTATCGTAAGGGCTTGCATTTTCCATTCTTTTTGTCGATTAACACGTCATTGCTTTTGATGATCGACCGAACGGCAGCTATTGGCCGTTTGCAGTCATTTGCAAATCAAGGCCGACTTTGTTCAGACATTCTCGCCCTAGAGTTTTTCCGCTCGGCATCCTTTCTCGTCGCACACCAGAACTCCTCCCGACTCGTACCAGTCGGGCAGCACCCAGCGCTCGCAGACCCTGCCGTCGACGCGGTGCTCGTGCCGGGCGGGGCGGTGGGTGTGGCCGTGGATGAGGCGCGGGTAGCCGTGGGCGCGCAGCAGGGTCTCCACCGCGCCGGCGTTGACGTCCATGATCTCGGCCGGCTTGCGCTTCTTCTCGATCTCGCTCCGCGCGCGCAGCGCCGCGATGCGCCGCTTGCGCTCGGTGAGCGGCTTCGCGAGGAAGTCCCGCTTCCAGGATTCCGAGCGCACTTCCGCGCGGAACACCTGGTATTCGCGGTCGTCGGTGCACAGCGCGTCGCCGTGGGTGAGGACGGTTTTTTTGCCGAACAGGTCGAGCACGACCGGGTCGTCGACGAGCCGCGCGCCGCTCGCCTGCGCGAAGGCGGGCCCGAAAAGGAAGTCGCGGTTGCCGTGCATCACGCGGATGCGCGTGCCGCCGCGGGCGCACTCGGCAAGGGCCGCGACGACCTTCGCGTTGAAGGGATCCCCGATGTCGTCGTCGCCCGCCCAGTACTCGAACAGGTCGCCGAGGATGTAGAGATCCGAAGCCCGGACGGCGCGCTCGCGGAGAAACTGGAAAAAGACCTGATTGATCCCCGGCCGGCTGCTCGAGAGGTGGAGGTCGGAGATGAAAAGGACCGCCGACCGGAACGTCGGCGTGTCCCCCGCGGCTGCCGGTCTTGACCCGCTTGATCTTGTCGACGATGTCCTGGCCCTGGACGACCTTGCCGAACACGCAGTAGCCCCATCCCTGGGAGCTGGGCGCCGTGTGATTCAGGAAGTCGTTGTCCTTGACGTTGATGAAAAACTGGCTCGAGGCCGAATGCGGCTCGGAGGTCCGCGCCATGGCTACGGTATAGCGATCGTTCTTCAGGCCGTTGCCGGCCTCGTTCTTGATGGTCTTTTGGGTCGGCTTCTGACGCATTCCCGGCTCGAAACCGCCGCCCTGGACCATGAAGCCGTCGATGACGCGGTGAAACACGGTATTGGAGTAGAACCCCGATTCGACGTAGGCGAGGAAATTCTTGACCGTCTCCGGCGCGCGCTCAGGCTCAAGCTCGAGCGCAATGACGCCGAAGTTGGTGTGCAGCTTTACCATGGTTTGATTACTTGACTGGTTTCAGCTTCACCGACTCGATCACCACGGGCTTCTGCGGGACGTTGCCGTGTTGTCCGGAGGTCGTGGTCGGCACCTTGGCGATCCGCATCACGGTATCCATGCCCTCGACCACCCGCCCGAACACCGCGTACCCGTACCCTTGCGGAGAGGAGTCGCGATAGTCGAGGAAGCCGTTGTCCTTGACGTTGATGAAGAACTGCGCGCTCGCCGAATGCGGGTCGGGCGTGCGCGCCATCGCGATGGGCGAGGCGACTTCTGGCGCATATCGGGCTGGAAGCCGCCGCCCTGGATCATGAATCCGTCGATGACGCGGTGAAAGATCGTGCCGTCATAGAACCCGCTCTTCGCGTACTGCAGGAAATTCGCCACCGTCTTGGGGGCCTTGTCGGGGTAGAGCTCGAGCGTGAAGCCTCCCATGCTGGTCTTGAATTCGACGCGCGGATTCTGCGCCCACGCAAAAGGCGCTGCAATAAGCAGAATGAACAGTGCGGTCAGGCGTTGCATTTTTTGGCTCATCCGGTGCCCTCGTAGACGATGCGCCAGCGCCCGTCCTCGTGGATCCAGTACTGGCGCTTCTTCACGGTGTTCGACAGGTTGCTCGAGCGGTACTCCTGATCGAAACTCACCAGCACGAGGTCTTCCTTGCCCGGATCGCGGAGCATGCTGATGTTGCTTACCTTGACCTTGATCCAGCTCTTGCCGCTGTTGACCAGTCGCTTGTGCCGGCCCCAGGCCTCGAAGTCTTGACCTTGGGCCGAGAATTTCTTCGAGTAGTGAGAGAGGTAGCGCTCCGTGTCGAGGCTCTCCCAGTCGGCGCGCCATTGCTCGAGCTGTTTGCCGAACGCCTTGCGCTCGCTCGCCCAGTCGTCGAAGCTGAGCAATTCCACCTCTTCGCTGATGATGACCGGCGTCAGGCCCACCTGCAGGATTCGCGCGAGCGCGTCGAGATCGGGGTTGGCGAGGACCACGCAGCCGTTGCTCGATCGCGGGGGCCTGCTGTAGGTGTCCGAAGGGGTCCCGTGCAGCCAGATGCCGTGGCCGTCGCGGCCCCGGATGCGATCCCACTCGTTCGGGTAATTGATGGGGAAAGCGCCGCTGCCGTAGAAGTCCGAAAGCTTTTTCCGCGGCAGGCTCCCGGTGACGTGATAGACGCCGATCGGCGTCTTCTCGTCACCCTCGCGAACTTTCAGCGCGCCGTTCTTGCCCGAGCTCACGTAGTAATCATCGACGAAGTGCGGCTCGCCGTGGTCGTTGCGGTACACGTAGAGCCGCGAGCGCTGCGTGTCGACGACGACCGCGTATTTCTGGTCGTTTCGCAGCTGGAGCAGGTAGCGGGGCACCCGGTCAGTCGGCGGAGGGTCTCGATAGGCGCGCAGGCGCGCGAGCGCTTCGGCGCGCAGTCCCTCTATGCGCGCCTCCGGGACGTTGGGGACCGCCCCTATCGTGCTGATAGGCCGAGCCCGCGCGAGCAGCAGGTCGCCCTTGATCAAGTGAGCGAGGCGGAAGTTGGGTTTTATGCGGATCAGTCCGTCGAGATTCTGGAGCGCGACGTCGAGGTGTCCCCGCACGATTTCGTCGTAGACGGCTGCGAGCAGAGCGTCCGCCGTCACGTCGATCCGGGCGCCCTTTGCGGGCGAAAGCGTGGAAGGAGCACCGAAAGCGATAGCCGCGATGGCTATGCAGGTGAGGATTCGCCTCGACATCAGCCTCCCGAGCGCTCCTCTTGGATTAGC
>VBDM01000196.1 GCA_005881355.1 Betaproteobacteria bacterium | reverse complement strand
GGTTGAAGGAGGGTTTCGCCAATTTCATGGCGGCCAAGGCCGCCGAGGCGCTGCTGCCCGGGCAACCGGTATGGAACGCATTTCACGCGCTCAAGACCGCCGCCTACCGCACCGACGTCACTCAAGGCACGACGCCGATTTACCGGCCGCTTCCCAATCTCTCGTCGGCGAAATCCGCCTACGGCAATATCGTCTACGGCAAGGCCCCGGCGGTGCTGCGCCAGGCCGAGTTCTACGTCGGAGCGCCCGTGTTCCAGCGCGCGGTGCGGCAGTTCGTGAAAAAACACGCCTACGCGGCCGCCGATTGGAGCGATCTGGTCGCGGCGCTCGAGCGCGCCTCGGGCCGCGACCTGAAGCGCTGGGCGCAAGCCTGGGTCAAGCGCCGCGGCATGCCCGAGGTGCGCCTCTCCTGGGACACCGACCGCGCCGGCCGCCCGAAAAACGCGGCTCTGGAGCAGCACGACGTGCTCGGCGAAGGCCGAGCCTGGCCGATGAAGCTGAGGGTGTTCGCATTGCCCGAGACGGGGCTCCCCCTCTCCTTCGACGCCTTGGTGCGCGGCAAGCGCACGCGCGTGCCGGCGATGGACGGGATGCCCGAGATCGAATTCGCGTTCGCCAACTTCGGCGACTACGGCTACGGGCGGTTCATGCTCGACGAGGCGAGCCGGGAGGCGGTGCTTGGGCGTCCGGAAATCGTGCAGGGCGACCTGCTGCGCTCGCTCGTCTTCGACTCGCTGTGGGAATCGGTACGGGACGCCGAGCTTGGGCCGCTCGCTTACCTCGACCTCGTCGTGCGCGTCGCCCCCGCCGAGCGCGATCCGGTGACGCTCGCGAGCCTGCTCGGGCGCGCGCAGGTCGCTTTTCTCCACTATTCGTCGGATGCTCAGCGGGACGCCGCGGCGCCGCGCTTCGAGGAGCTTCTTGCCGACGGGATGCTGCACGCGGACACCCGGAGCCGCCGCATCACCTTCCTCAGGACTTTTACCGCGAGCGCCTGGTCGGAGGCCGCGCGGGCACGGCTGAGGGCGCTTTTGGCGAGCACTCTGGAGATCCCCGGCGTCAGGCTCAGCTCGCGCGACCGCTTCCGCATCGTCGCGCGACTGCTCGCGCTCGGAGATCCCGATTCCGGCCTGCTCCTTGCCATGCAAAGCGCAACCGATTCAAGCGACGACGGCCGCCGCTACGCTTTTGCCGCGGCGGCGGCCGAGCGCAGCGCCGAGGCGAAACGCGCCTACTTCGAGCGTTTCTTCGGCGATCCGGGTCTCGCCGAAAGCTGGATCGATGCGGCGCTCGGTCCCTTCAATTCGGTCGAGCACGCCGAGCTGACCCAGCCGTTCCTCGACCTCGCGCTCGCGGCCCTGCCCGAGCTCAAGCGCACGCGCAAGATTTTCTTCGTCAACAACTGGCTCGCCGCGTTCGTCGGCGGGCAGCTCGACGCCGCGGCGCTCGAGCAGATCGAGAGCTTCGCGCGCGAGCCCGGTCTCGACCCCGACCTGAAGCTCCAGCTGATCGAGGCGATGGACGGCCTCGCGCGCACGGTGAAGATCCGCGCGCGGTTTGCGCGAAACTGAAGCGAGTCGTCAAGCTGTTTTTCTACAGCCTCAAATTTTTGGGGAATCTGAAGGGCGTGCCCCCTTCTCGCAACGAGCTGTCAGTCGAGCGCGCCGGCGGCGTAAGTGCGCTCGATCTCCTCGCCGAATTTTTTCTGCACCCGCTCGCGCTTGACTTTCAGGGTCGGGGTGAGCAGCCCGTTGTCCACCGTCCAGGGATCGCGCGTGGCGACGACGCGCCGCACCCGGATATAGCGCGGAAAGCCCTTCAGGCGCTCGTTCGCCCGCTGGATCAGGCTCTTCTCGTCGGTCTCCTGCGTCACCGCGACGAGCGTCAAGAACGGCCTGCCCTCGCCGATCAGGATGCCCTGCTCGAAAACCAGATCGCCGAGGATCGCGAGCTCCACGTCCTGAGGCGGGCCGCCGCGGATCTCGGCGAGGTCGCCGGTGTGCAGCCAGCCCTCGCCGTCCAGCGTCATCGCGGTCGCCTCCGGGAGATTCCAGTAGCCTTTCATGATGCTTGCGCCGCGCGCGAGCAGCTCCCCGCCAGCCGCGATTTTCACTTCGACGTTGTCGAGCGGACGGCCCACCGACTCGGGCGCATTGTCTTCGAGCCGATTCACCGAGATCACGGGTGACGCCTCGGTCATGCCGTATCCCTGCAGCACCGGCAGCCCCAGGCCCATGAAAAGCCACGCGATCGCGGGGTCGAGCGGTGCGCCGCCGAGCACCGCGAACCTCATCCTGCCGCCCAGCCTCGCGAGCACCGGGCGGGCGACGCGGCCGCGCAGGAGCGCGAGCACGACGCGGTCGAGGATCCCGGCCTCGCCCCGGACGGCGCGGCCGCCCGCCGCCACCACGAAGTCGAAGAGGCGTTTCTTTCCACGCGATTTCGCAAGCGTTTCGTTCACCCGCGAAGCGAACCGCTCGAAGACGCGCGGCACAGCGAACACGACGGTAGGGCGCTCGCTCAAGAAGTCCTCCGCGAGCTGATGGAGAACATATGCGAAAGCGGCAGGAAGGAAAGAAATACGTCGTCGGGTCGCGCAAGGCGGGTGCGTTCGCAGGCCCCGACGTTTGCCAGGATGTTGCCGTGAGTGAGCATCACCCCCTTGGGCCGGCCGACGGTTCCCGAGGTATAGCAGATCGTGGCGAGAGCGCCGTCCTCGAGCGGCGCGACTTCGAACCCCGGCGCCTCCTTCGGAAGGACGGCGTCGATCGTCCGGTGGCCGCTTCCCGGTTCGGCGGAGAGGCAGAGCAGGCGCGGAAGCGCGGCGCTCACCTTGGCCAAGGCTGTTTTCCAGGCACCAGACGACGTTCTCCGGATTGTCGTCCACGTACAGTGGCACGACGACCAAACCGAGCCCGAGCGCGGCCTGATCGGCCGCAACCCAGTGGATGCCGTTTCTCACGCAAAGCGCAATGCGCTCGCCCCGCGAGAAGCCTTCGGCGCGCAGGTATTTCTGCCAGCGCGCCGCGTAGGCGGCGATCTCGCCCGCGGAAACGTCGCGCCAGCCGCCCTCGAGAAACTGGCGGTAAAGAACGCGCTCCGGCGTCGCCAGCTGCGCCTTGAGCAGGTCCGCGATGTTGTTCATTGTGCTAGGCTCCCGCGCCTGCATCATGCTGAATCCGTCGTGAGCCCGCAAGCTTTCTTCGCCTCCTGTCCGAGGGGCCTCGAAGCGTTGCTCGCCGACGAGCTGCGCGAGTTCGGCGCGCGGAACGCGGAGCGCGTCGCAGGCGGCGTCGCATTCGAGGGCGACACCGGACTTTGCTACCGCGCCAACCTCGAGTCGCGGCTCGCGACCCGCGTGCTGATGCGGCTTGCCCGCGCTCCGTGCGGCAGTGAACAGGACGTCTACGATGCGGCGCTCGCGCTGCGCTGGCCCGACTGGTTCAGCGAGAAACACAGCATCCGCGTCGACGTCAACGCGATCCGCTCGCCGCTGAAGAGCCTCGAATTCGCCACCTTGCGCATCAAGGACGCGGTGTGCGACCGGTTTCGCGCCGACCGCGGGCGCCGGCCCGACGTGGACACGCGCTCGCCGGGAGTGCGCATCCAAGGTTTTCTCGACCGCGCGAGCGTGACGCTCTACCTGGACACTTCCGGAGAGCCGCTCCACAAGCGCGGCTACAGGAAGGACGCGGGCGAGGCGCCGCTCAAGGAGAACCTCGCCGCCGGCATCGTGCGGCTCACCGGTTGGGACGGCAGCGAGCCGCTCCTCGATCCCATGTGCGGCAGCGGCACGCTCGCGATCGAGGCGGCCATGATGGCGCTCGCGATCCCGCCGGGGCACGCGCGCGGGTTCGGCTTCGAGCGCCTGGCGGGATTCGATCCGCGGCGCTGGAAAGAAGTGCGCGAAGCGGCCCTCGCGCGCGCTCAAGCGCCACGCAAGCTCGCCCTTTTCGCCCGCGACCGCTACGGCGAGGAGCTCAAAAAAGCGCGCCTCAACCTCGAGGCGGCGGGCCTCGCGCCTTGCGTCGAGCTCAAGCAGGCCGACGTCCTCGACACCGGCGCTCCGGCGGGCGCGGGCGTGCTCGTGGCCAATCCGCCCTACGGGGCGCGCCTCGGCGAGGACCAGGCGCTCGCGGAGTTCTATCCGAAGCTCGGCGATACGCTGAAGAAATTCTACGCCGGCTGGCGTTGCTATTTTTTCTCTGGGGACGCGCGGCTTCCCAAGCTTATCCGGCTGGCCGCCTCGAAGCGCACCCCACTTTTCAACGGATCCCTGGAGTGCCGGCTCTACGAATACCGAATCGTCGCCGGCAGCATGAGAAAGGAACGCGCGGGGTAGCGCGCTCGAATCCGTCAGCGCATCAGGCGCCGGGCACTGGTCACCGCGAGGAAGATTTCGCGCAGGAACACGACCAGGCAGCCGATCAGGGCGAGCATCGCCAGCACGAACAGGATGCCCACCGCCCCGGAGAGATTCGCCGCGACGAAAGCGTCGAGAAAGGCGACCGCGATGAGCAGGCAGATGAACAAGGCGCAGAATACGGCGAGCGTGATCGCGGCATAGATCAGCTGGGTGCGCCTCGCGAGCAGCTTCAGCTCGTCGTGGGCAGCGGCGAGCCCCTCGCCCGTGCTTGCGGGCAGCAGGTTCTCCACGACGCGGCTGCGGTCCACCGCTCGCCCGAGGCGGTTGGTCAACACTACGAGGAGCGTACCCACGCCGGTGAGCAGGAACACCGGCGCCACCGCGAGCTGGATGACGTGAGTGATATCGCCGAAGCTGGCCACCGGATTCATTGCCGGCTCCCGAGTGTCCGCGCGGAGCGCTACACCATCGCCTTGCGCAGCTCGTGCTTGAAGTGGTGGATGTGGTTGAGCGCGACCTTGAGCTTCGCCCGATCCTTGGCCGCGAGAGCCTCGTCGCGCTTTTTCTGCCACTCGCGGATCTTCGTCTTGATCGCGGTCTTGTCCACACCCTTCACCTCGTGGTGCACGTGCATGTCGATGTTGAGCGCCTTGCAGATCGCCGCGAGCAGATGGTCCTTGTTCACGCGCAGCTCGGCGAGGGGTTTTTTCTTGAGCTCGGGGAAGGTATGCGCCATGCTGTCTCCTCGTGAGTTGGCTGTTTTCCGGAAACTTCGGCAAATCTTACACCGTAAGGCGGCGTACCCGCGTGCCCCTTCGCATTGTGCGGCGGTTTTGGATCTTCACGGCGGCAGCCGCCTCCGCGGTCCTGCTCGTCGCGGGCCCCGGCCGCGGCTACGGAGGGCAGGGATCGGTTGCAGTCTTATATCAGCAGGAATTTGAAGGATAGGAAAGGAGGCAGGCCATGGCAGGATTTGTGAAGGTAGCAAAGACCGGCGACGTTGCTCTCGGGAGCGCGAAGATGGTCGAGGCGGGCGGAAAGAAGATCGCCATCTTCAACGTGGATGGGAAGTACTATGCCATCGACAACACCTGTACCCATAGAGGCGGCCCGCTGGCGGAGGGCGCGCTCGAGGGTAAAGAGGTGACCTGCCCCTGGCACGGCGCAGTCTTCGATGTCACTACGGGCGAAGTGCTCGGGCCCCCGGCACCGAAGCCGGTTTCCCGCTATGAGGTGCGGGTTTCCGGGAAGGACATCGAGGTCGAAGTGTGAAAACCAGCCTTCGAAATGAATGGAAGGGCGTGCAGAAATGCTTAAAGAAACTTCCACTTCACCAAGACCGCCACCGCGGCTGGCAGCAGGAATATCAACAGGAAGATTGGTAGCTCTTCCTGAAACGAGTAACCTGCATGCGACACGCCAATCCACATGTTCGAAGCGGCGGCCACAAACCAGATGGCGACAAACGCCGTGGTGGCGTAGGTCATGGACGAAGAGCCGGAGCTGGCAACGAGCTTTGCGATTCCAAGGCAGGCCGCCCAAAGCACAAAACCTCCGAGAATGATGATCGCGGTGCGCACTGCGCTCTCCTTGGCCTAGGGACCTTGCGGTTTCCATCCGGCCGGATACATCGAGACGAGTTGCCGCCTTTCCTCGTCGGTCAGCGGAAACATCCGCGGCTCCGCGGAGCGAAACAGGTTGGGCCTGCACGGCCACGGCCTGCCGCACATCAGCTTCGCGGGGTCGCTGTTGTGCCCCAGGCCGATCGCGTGACCCAGCTCGTGCGCGACCACGTTGCGCGCGACGTTCGGGAGGGTCAGCGGCGGATGCGACATTCCCTTGATCCCGACGACGCGCTTCGAATCCGCGAAGAAGGGGCCGGCAAAGGACACGAAGTCCGAATCGGCGAGCATGATGACGAGGTCCCCCGGCAGCCCATGGAAGACCTGCGGAACCCACACCGTCCCGCGCTGCCCCGCGAGCACGGATTCCCCAAGGGACCTCAAGTCCTCCTCGGGCACCGGCCGGACGAGGCGCGTCACGGCGCCCAGCCTGAAGCCCGACCCCAGCTCTTCCAGCGTCTTGTTCCAGAAAGCCACGGCCTCGTCAACGAGGGCGAGGCGAGGGTCCCCCTCGGGACCGACGACCGCGATCGTCGGCGTACGGCGCCACGACGCGCCGAATTGGGCGTGAGCCGCGGCGGCCGTGAAGCCGGCCGCGAACACGATGCAAACGATCAGGAACTTCATCTTTCGCCTCCGCTGGACGAGAGTGGCGGCTTCGCCCCCGCTCTCGGCGCGACCTAGTCCGGAACCGCCGTCAAAGGCCGAAAGACTCTTTGAAGATCCTCTCTCGTTGGTTGGTGAATCCGCATTGAATAAACCAGTCCGCCCACGAACTCAATCGAAAACGGAAACGGCGTGTACTCCCATCGCTTACCCTTGATTTGAGGAACGTCAGCCACGGAAGAGGGAAGCCCCAAGGTGTCGATGACATGTTGTTGTCGGGATCCCAGCTTTATGCCCGAGAACGGTAAGCTGTCCGTTATTTCGCTCTGTTTGCCGGTCAATTGAAGGCTACCGACCTGTCCGGAAGCTTCGACGAGAGCGACGAGATATGAGACTAGCCGGAGCTGGCCTCCACCGATGTCCAGAGCGTTGATCGGAATCAGCACTGTCTTTCTTCCTTCGGAGGACACATTAACAGTGCGAGGATCCGTTATGTACGATCGCGGGATTCTCTTGTCGCTACCGAGCGTCGTCTGAAGCTGGCGGAACTCCATCCCAAGCTTCAGCGAACCTATCTTCAAGCAATGGGCGTAGCCATCCGGAGGCGTCGCCAGAGGCTGCGAAGTTATAAAAATGCATGCGATTCCTGGCAGTGACGCGTTCTTCCGAAATTCACCGTCTTCGGGCGGGACTGCAAATTGGTGTTGTACCCGATCTCCAACCTTAAGCGGAGCATTCGGACTCTGCGCTCGGACCAGCGCAGTTGTCAGCAGCATGAGAACCGATAGTGACCATACCAACCTGGTCGGGCGAGAGTTCCCAGTCATGTGCCTCCTAATGTCGAGCCTGCTTCTTTCATCGTCTTTGCTTTATTTAGCCACCATCCGAATCCCAAGATGAAGCATACTTCGAAGCACGGGCCGTCGTCTGGAATATCCATTTTCCGTGGCCTGGTTCACGGTGGCCCGCGCGCGCCGCCCTTGCGCGCGTCGGAGTTAAGCGTGCGGTCAGATTCCAAGTGTCGTGCGAACTCGTTCATGATGTATAGCTGATAGGTCGTCATTCTGCCTATGAGCACAAGACAACCTGTGAAGACGTCTCCTTTCTTTAGCTCCTTCTGGAGATGTGGAACAAGGACGTCTTGCAGCAACACCCAACCATCGAAGCTTTGCTCCACGACGTGAAGTTCATGGTTAAACAATTTCTCGACTTTCTCCCCGCCAAAGACGTTAGCGGCTTGTCTCGCGATAGGACTCACGGGACGAATTTCCCCGCTGTATTTCAGCGGAATAGATGCTTCGACGCCCTCAGGAGTGTGCCCGAGATATGAGACGGCAAATTGGAGCTTGCCTTCGACTGAATGCTCGAAATGATTCCAACGCTCATGCCCCGCCAAAGGGAATTGCGCAAGATGTTCGCTAAGGGACACCTTTCGATAGTGCGACCAACATTGCGAATATGCAGATGGCGGTATCGCGATACCGGCCAGCAAAAGTAAGGCAGTAACGGCTTGTCGCTTCATAGTCGTGAGCCGTGATCGTTCTCAATCCTACACTTCAATCCAGCTTCGCTCCGCTCTCCTTGACGAGCTTCGCCCATTTGGCGAGGTCGGCGAGCATAAAGAGACGAAATTCCTCGGGCGTGGTGCCCGCAGGCTCCGAGCCGTCCGCCACGATGCGCTCGCGCACCTCGGGCCGGTTGAGGATCTTGACGAACTCGTCGTGCAGCCGCACGACGATGGGCCTGGGCAGCCCGGCCGGTCCGATCACGCCGTACCAGCCCACGACTTCGAAGCCCGGCAGCGCTTCCGCCACGGCGGGCAGGTCGGGCAACGCAGCCACGCGCTTGGGCGTGGTAACCGCGAGCCCGCGCAGCTTACCGGCTCGTACCAGGGTTTGAGCCGACTGCAAGCCGACGAAGGTGTAATGGAACTGCCCGGCCAGCAGGTCCATCATCGCCGGCCCCGCCCCCTTGTACGGGATGTGCTCGGCCCTCACACCGGTCATCTGCTTATAGAGCTCGCCCGCCAGATGTCCGCCGGTGCCGTTGCCGGCCGAACCGTAGTTGAGCTGCCCACTGAAGCCCTTGGTCCAGTCCACGAACTCGGTCAGGTTTTTCACCGGCGTCGCCGGGTTCACCACCAGCATGAACCCGGCGGTGGTGAGCTGCGTGATCGGCGTGAAGCTGTTCACCGGGTGATACGGCAACTTGGGGTTCAGCAACGCGTTCACCGTGTGCTGGTGGTAGGCGAGGAGCAGCGTGTAGCCGTCGGGCGGCGCGTTCGCGGTCAGCTCCCCTGCGATCACGCCGGACGCGCTCGCGCGGTTGTCCACCACCACCGGCTGTTTCAATACCTCGCTCAGCCGCGCGCCGAACACGCGCGCCAGGATATCGGAAGTACCGCCCTGCGCCGCCGCCGTGATGAAACGGGTGGGGTAATCCTGCTGCGCGGGCACTGGAGCGGCGAGCAAGAAAACGAGCGGTACGAGGAGCGCGCCAAGGGCGCGAGAAAGCTGAGAGCGGGGTTTCACGCGCTTCCCTAACGTCGTGCTCTTCAAGATAAAGTTCGGCGATGAGGCAGCTATTCGAGCTTGAGGTGGGTGCTCTTCACGAGGTTCTTCCACTTCTCGATGTCGGCGTGGAAGAATTTGCGGAAGTTGGCCTGGTTGTCCTCGAAAAGCGCGACGCCGGCTTTTGCCAGATTTTCGCGCGTCTCGGGCAGCTTGAGCACCGCCTCGACGTCGCGCGCGATGCGCGCGGCAAGCTCGGGTGAAATCGACGCCGGCGCGAAGAAGCCCTGCCACAGCGTCGCCTCGTACTGCGGCAGCCCTTGCTCGGCGATCGTCGGGATGTCGGGCGCTCCGGCGAAGCGCTGTTTGCTGGTGACGCCGAGCGCTCGCGCCCGCCCCGATTTTGCGAGCGGCAGGCCGACCGGCATGCCGGCGAAGTAGTAGGCGACGCGCCCCGGGACGACGTCCTGGACGGCCGGCGCGCCGCCCTTGTAGGGAACGTGAATCGCGCTGATGCCGGCCATCAGGTTGAACAGCTCGCCGCACAGGTGATCGGAGTTGCCGACTCCGGAGGAGGCGAAGGTCAGCTTGCCCGGCTCGGCGCGGGCAGCGGCGATCAGCTCCTGCACGTTCTTCGCCGGAAAGTCCGGCCCCACGATCAGGATGTGCGGGGTCGCCGCCACGGGTGCCAGTGGAAGGAGGTCGCGCTCGGGCTGATAGGGCAGGTTGGGCAGCGCCGCGGCGCTGATGGCGAGGCCGTTCTGCGCGAAAAGCAGCGTGTAGCCGTCGCCGGCGGCCTTCGCGGCCGCGTCCGCGGCGAGGTTGCCCGCAGCGCCGCCGCGGTTTTCGACGAAGACCGTCTGTTTCCAGTACGCGCCGAGGCGATCGGCCATGACGCGCCCGACGATGTCGGTCGAGCTTCCGGCCGCGTAGCCGACCAGCACGCGCACGGGTTTCGACGGATATTGCTGCGCGTGCGCGAGCGCAAACGCGAGCGTCAGCGCGGCGATGGCGACTCGGGCGGATTTCATGGCTTCTCCTTTATCGATGCGCGAACATTCTTTTGCCGGCCACCGGCATCTCGGCGATGAGGATCTCGCCGTTGAGCGAATCGGTGATGTAGAGCGTCCTGCGCTTGGGCCCGCCGAAGGCGATGTTGGTCATGAGGCGGTGCTGTTTGCCCGCGTGCACGATGTGAGTGGGAAGGGCGTTCGAATCGAACCGCCAGATCCCGATGCCGAGGTGGCACACGGCGAGCCCGTTCTCCTCGTCCATCTCGATGCCGTCCGGTCCGGCGTGGCCGCCCGAAATGCTGCGAGCGGGTGATGGCGACGTACACGTGGGTGTTCGTGGTGTTGAGCGTGATCGCGTTGGGGGAGGGGGCGTTGTCGACGATGCGCTGCAGCTCGCCGTTTACGCGCAGGCGATACACGCGTCCGCTCGGATCGGCGATGCCGGTCTGTCCCTGGTCGGTGAAGTAAAGGTCGCCGTTGTCGGCGAAGTGCAGGTCGTTCAGCCCCTTGAAGCCCTCGCTGAACGCGGTGGCGAGGTAGGACTCGATTTTCCCGGACTTCGGGTCGAGCAGCATCAGGCCGCGCTTGTAGTCGGCGATGAAAACCCAGCCGCCCTTGTGGATCTTGAGCCCGTTCGGCCAGCCGTCGTATTGCGCGACCAGATCCCATTGCCCCTTCGGGTCGATGCGGAAGACGCGCCCGAAAGGAATGTCGACGCACCAGAGGTTCCCCTCCCGGTCGAACGAAGGGCCTTCGAGGAAACTGTCCACCGGCGCGCCCTGCCGGTTGGGATCGGACCAGGCGGTGCGGCGCTTCTTGCGGAACCTCGCGGGGAGCGACGTGAAGGTGCGCGCTTCGATACGTTTGACGTTCTGGAAAGGGTTGAACATCATGGGTTTCCGAGAGGCAGCCGAAGCATAACTCAACGCACCGGAATCCGGCGGCACTGTCTCCGCGTCGTGAGGCAGGTCGCGCGATTGGCCAGTGAACGATTGCACCGGTCGAACGCGAAGGCAACGCGATATGGGGGTCCCGTCCGCGTTGGCTACTTCTTCATCCGCTCCTTGACCGGGTCCTTGACGTTCTCGATCTTGCCGATCTCGACGTTGGCGAGGCGCCCGCCGACCTTCTCGACGCGGCGGATGTAGACCGTCTGGACGATGTCGCGCGTTTCCGGATCGATCGCGATCGGGCCGCGCGGGCTTTCCCATTTCATCCCCTTGGCGGCGGCGACGAGCCGCTCGGCGTCGGTCTTGCCGCCGGTTTTCTTCAGGGCTTCGTAGATGAGGTGCATGCCGTCCCAGCCGCCAACGCTGAAGAAGTCCGGGTTGCGCCCCCAGGCTGCCTGGTAGGCGCCGACGAATTTCGCGTTTGCCGCGGACTTGTGGCTATGGTCGTAGTGAAAGGCCGTGATGAAACCGAGCGCGGCATCGCCCATGATCTTCAACGCGTTCTCCTCGGTGATTTCGCCTTGGCCCAGAATACGGGTCTTCTTCGAATCGATGCCGAGATCCACGAGCGCCTTGCCGAAGGCGGCCGGCTGCGCGCCGCCAGGGATGAAAATGTACATCGCCTCGGGGTTGAGGTCCTTCGCGCGCTGCACAAACGGGAAAAAGTCGGGATTCGCCACCGGAATGCGCACCGAGCCGACGACCTCGCCGCCGGCTTCCTTGAACGCGCGCTGGAACGCGCCCTCGGCGTCGTGTCCGGGACCGTAGTCCGACACCATGGTATACAGCTTGCGGATGCCGCTCTTGTACGCCCAGGCGCCGAAGGTTTCGTTCAGCTGCGGCACGGTGAGCGAAGTGCGCGCCAGGTAGGGTGATTTGGTCGTGATGATCGCGGTCGCCGCGTTCATCACCACCATGAATTTTTTCGCCTCGGCGGAGATATCCGCGGCGGCGAGGGCGTTGGGCGTGAGCACGAACCCCGCGAGGATATCGACTTTGTCGCGCACCACCAGCTCCTGCGCGTGGCGCTTGGCGACGTCCGGCGCGACGCCGCCCGTGTCCCTGCGGATGATCTCGAGCTGCCTTCCCGCCACGGTGTCGCCGTGCTCCTTAACGTACAGCTTGATGGCGTTGTCCATCTGGGTCGCCGCGTCGGCGAACTGGCCGGAGTAGGGCAGGATCAGCCCGATCTTGACGGGCTGCGCGAGCGCGGACGACATGGCGAGCGGCGCGAGCACCGCAAATGCCGCGACTAGATTTCGAATCATGGTGTGTCCTCCTCCGCAGTTACCATAGCAAGACGGGCACCGCGTCGCAAGTTGGGATGTGTCCTACTGCGGGCGCCGGATTCACTCGGGCTGGATCTTCGCCAGGCGCACGATCTCCGCGTACTTGCGTATCTCCGCGCTCACGAACTGCTTGAACTCGGCCGGCGAGTTGCCGACCGGCTCCGAGCCCAGCGTTTCCAGGCGCTCGCGGAACGGGGTATTGGCAAAAGCGGTGCGTACTTCCGCGTGAAGGCGATTGAGAATCTCCGGCAGCGTGCCCGCGAGCGCGAGGACAAGAGGCAACAATCTTTGCAGCATGATCGGGTCTCCTTATTTTTTCCGCCCGAATTTTCCGGTGAGCCTCGCCTTGCCGACCGCATTGGCGTTGACCATGTAGCCGGCGAGCGAAGCGGTGGCGCCGCTCACGTCGAGCCGGTCGACCTTCAGCGCGTAAAGCGTGAAGTTGTAGCGGTGCGGCTTGTCGCCCACCGGCGGGCAGGGGCCGCCCCAGCCGGGGCCGCCGAAATCGGTGTTGATCTGCGCGGCGCCCATAGGGAGGCTGGAGCCGTCCGCTCTGCCCGCGTCCTTCGCGAGCTCGGTCGCGCCCGCCGGAATGTTCACCACCACCCAGTGCCACCAGCCGGCGCCGCCCGTAGGCGCGTCGGGGTCGTGCACGAGCAGGGCGAAGCTCTTCGTGTCCGCGGGAGCGCCGGACCATTTCAGCGCGGGCGAGATGTTCTGGCCCGAGCAGCCGAAGCCGTTGAAGACCTGTTCCAGGGCGATCGGGCCGTTCGGCCGGATATCGGGGCTCGCCAGCTTGAATTGAGGGCGCGCCGCGCTCTTCTTGCGGGATTCGCGTGCCATCGCTTCCTCCATCCGATGAGAGGGGAATGCGATTGTAGCGAAGCGGCTATCGGGC
>VBDM01000195.1 GCA_005881355.1 Betaproteobacteria bacterium | reverse complement strand
CCGGGATATTCGCCCTGGGCGCGCTGCAGGGCGCGTTGGGCTGGTACATGGTGCAGTCGGGTCTCGTCGACGATCCGCGCGTATCGCAGTATCGCCTCACGGCCCATCTCGGCATCGCTTTCCTGATCTACGCGCCGATGCTGTGGATCGCCCTCGATCTGCTTCTTCCGCGGGCGTCGCGGACGGAGGCAGCTCCCCGGGGACTGCGCCGGTTCGCCGTCGCGCTCGCCGCATTGATCTTCGTGATGGCGCTCTCGGGCGGCCTCGTCGCGGGCACCCGCTCGGGACTCGCCTACAACACGTTCCCGCTCATGAACGGCCGCTTCGTGCCTCCGGAGCTTTTCGCGATCGAGCCCTGGTATCTCAACTTCTCAAGCAACATGGCCACCGTGCAGTTCGATCACCGGCTGATCGCCTGGCTGCTCGCGTTCCTCGTGCCCTGGTTCTGGCTGAAGGTGCGCCGCGAGGCGGCGCCCCGGCGCACAAGGCTCGGGGCCGACCTGTTGCTCGCGATGCTTGCGCTGCAGATCACCTTGGGGATCGCGACTCTGCTACTGGCAGTCCCGGTTCCCCTTGCCGCCGCGCATCAGGCGGGCGCGCTGCTGGTCTTCAGTGCCGCGATTTTTGTTGCACATTCGCTGCGCTGAAACGCCGCGGCGAAGGCGCGATGGACCTGCGGGGTTGTCAGCAAACCTACCACGATAACTCGCGGATCACACGGATCGAACCCGTGTAATCCGCGAGGGCATGCGTACCTATTCCTGCCGATCGTCGTCCTGCCGATCGTCGTCCTGCCGATCGTCGTCCTGCCGATCGTCGTCTCGCCGGTCGTCGTCCCGCCGGTCATGCTTCCGCCGGTCGTGCGGCACGAACACCTGGGTGTCTTTCCGCGTCACGTTGCCTGCAGTGTCCGTGCACTCCACGGTGATCGTGTAGGTCCGGCCCTTTACCGCGCGAACCTCTGCGGTAAGATCGGACACGATCCGCGTGTCGGGTCTCGCCTTGTCGTCGTCGGACGGTTCATCGCGATCGTCGTCAATAGGCTCGTTGCTCGCAATCGCAACGATCTTGCAAACGGGCGGTCCGCATGTCGCGGTCGCGTCGACCAACACGGTGACCAGCACCATCTTGTGGTTCGGAGGAAAGATCACGCTGGGCACGGCCGTAACCGAGTTGATCACCGGCGGCGTGCAGCTCCCGGCCAGGGTGAAATTATCGAACTGTGCGTCGAGAAAGTCGCGGTTCACCTGCATGTCGACGCTCAAACGCACGGACCTGCCCGCAAAGGCAGAGAGGTCCGCCTGAAAGTGGGTCAATTTCGGGTGATCGAGGTTCGTTTGCGGGTCGCCGGGACTCGTGATGAACAGGTCCTGAAGGATCGCATCCGACACGCTGTCGCGAATGCGTACCGCCAAGTACTGCTCCGTCAGATCGAATCCCAATGGGTCGTGGTTAAAGTACTGCATGTCCCAGTGGAGCGTCGACCCCGCGCCAACGGTGATGTCCTGATGCATCCGGTGGAGCTCCGGAGCGCCGTTCTGGAGCTGAAACGCCAACTTATTCCCGTCGGTCGGCGTGAAGGTTATGGGCAGGCCAGGCGAGCTTTGGGCGCAGAGGACCAAATCGTGGAAATCAAAGACCTCCGCGCCGGGCACGAGGGTAAAACCCGTCGCGGCAATTCCCCATGTCCCAAAGCATGGGTTGCCCGCCGGCGATTCCTCGAGCGTCCAGCCGTTGTAATCGTTTTCGAAACTTCCGTTGACGATTTGGGCGCGGGCGGGCATCCCGGCCGACAGCATGACGGCCGCGACCAGCAGTGTTCCCAGTGTGAATCGAGTCATATCTACTCCCAGCAAGTAAATAACAGGAACTTCATGTTCGCCAGCGTCCTCTGTCCATGCGACGCCGCAGCGATGCGTGATCGGCGCCGCGCGCACCCGGTTGTGTTCTTCTATCAGCCTGCGGGAGCGCGTTCAAGATTCCAGCGCTTTGCGGCGGCCCGGGACGGGCGTAGCGACAAATTATCCGGTCTTCGGGCAAACCGCGTCAAGGGCATAGTGCACCCCCGGTCGTTCGTCGAAGCCGGCGAGCGTCTTTGGAGCTTGCGCCGTTAGCGGTCGAGGTGCTTGGCGCGCTCGGCGATGAGCGCATGCACGGCGTCTATCATCGGCGTCGCGACCCCCGTCTTGCGCGCGAGCTCCATGACCGCGCCGAGGATCGCGTCGGTCTCCAGCGGCCGGCGTTTTTCGACGTCCTGATGCATGGAGATCTTGGCGCCGCCGAGCTTTCTCGCCACCTCGATGCGCTCATCGAGCGTCATGGGCACGCGCACGCCGTAGGCCTCGGCGACGCGCATCGCCTCTTGCATCATGGCGCGGATCAGCCCGAGCAGCGCCTCGTTGCCGTTGATCTCGTGCATGTGGGCGAGCGCGAGCGCCGCCACCGGATTGTAGGAAAGGTTCCCGATCAGCTTGGTCCAGACGTCGACGCGGATGTGCTCGGCGACGCGCGCCTCGAAACCCGCCGCGTTCATCGTCGCCACGAGGCGGTGAGCGCGCGCGGACTTTGTGCGATCCGGCTCGCCGATGATGAAGTTTCCGCCGGCGTTGTGGCTCACCACTCCCGGCTTGATGACTTCCGCCGATCCGTGGACGACGCAGCCGAGAATGTGCTCCGGGTCGAGCGCCGCGAGCAGCGTGCCGCCCGGGTCCAGGCAGTCGATCGGCCGGCTATCGAGGCGCCCGCCTTCCTTGAAGAAATACCACCAGGGCAGGCCGTTGATCGCGGGAACCACCATGGTTTCCGTCCCGACCAGGGATTTCAGCCGCGGCAGCATCGCGGCGATCGAATAGGCCTTGAGGCAGACGAAGACCGCGTCCTGGATCCCGAAATCGGCCGGATCGTCCGAGGCGGGAATCGAGAAGACCGAGCGGTTTCCGCCGGAGAGGAGCGTCAGACCGTCTCTGCGCAGCGCCTCGAGATGAGCGCCGCGGGCGACGAGGCACACCTCGTGCCCTGCCCGCGCGAACCACGCCCCGGTGAGCCCGCCTACGGCGCCGGCGCCGACGACGCAGATCCTCATTTTCACACCGGAGACCGTCCTCATTGCCTGCGGGGTTCCGCCGCGAGGACGAACTCGCTCACCACGCCGATCTGGTCTTCGCTCTTCAGCCATGGAGCGTGGCCGATCCCGGCGAACTCGACCAGCTCGACCCGGGGCCCGCCCTCCTGCATCCGCCGCACGGTCGACTTGAGCAGCAGATCGGACTCCGCGCCGCGCAGCACCAGGGTCGGGCACTCCACCGCGTCCCAGACCGGCCAGAGGTCGGGTCGTGGGCGAGCACGTACCTGCCGTCCCGGCGGCGCCGCGCGCTATGCACGGCGAGCTTGCGCCACTGGCTGTCTTTCAGTGGGCCGAAGGAAACGCAGGCATCGCGCAGGTACGCCTCGACCTCATCGACGCTCGCGAAGGCCGCGCTCTCGCCCACGGAGGCGAGCTTGAGCCGCACTAGCGCGCCCCAGGGCAGCAGCGGCCCGACGTCGTTCAGCACCAGGCGGCGAATCGGGGAGTTGGGCTTTGCCGCGACCATCATCCCGATCAGGCCCCCCATAGAGGTTCCGATCCAGTCGATTCTCGGCCCCTCGCTTGCCCCCTGGAGCCGGCGCAGGAGGGAAACTTTGTAAGGGGGCGGGGTGAGCCGCGCGAGGAGCGCTGCGGCGTCGGAGAGATATTGCGCAAAACCGTAATCTTCCTTGTGCTCGAGCCAGTCGCTGTCGCCGCGGCCGACGACATCCATGCACACGACCCGGTAGCCGCTCGCGGCGAGGCCCGCGGCGAGCTCGTCGAAATCGCGGCTGTTGCGCGTGAGCCCGTGCACGCACACGACGAGGTGCCGCGCGTCCAGGTCGCCCCACTCGGTGTAGGCGACATTGTGGAATCCGTGGGGACCGAGGCTTGAGAAGTGGTCGAGGCGAGGTTCTGACATTTTTTGGTGCCGGGAGAGGGAATCGAACCCACATGGTGTTGCCACCGGCGGATTTTGAGTCCGCTGCGTCTACCAGTTCCGCCATCCCGGCTGGATGCTGCGCGATTGCGCGTGCATTATAACGGCGCGGCCATGAATCTTTCTATCGACGACTTCGAATACGATCTGCCGAACGGGCTGATCGCCCAGCATCCGAGCAAAGCGCGTTCCGCAAGCAGGCTGCTCCGGGTCGGCGCAGGAACGATCGCCGATCACCATTTCTCCGAGCTGCCGGACTTGCTCGCGCCGGGCGACCTGCTGGTGTTCAACGACACCAGAGTGATCAAAGCGCGCCTCTTCGGGAGAAAAGAGACCGGCGGGCTCATCGAGGTGCTGATCGAGCGCCTGCTTTCGGAACGCGAAGCGCTCGCGCAGGTCCACGCGGGCCGGCCGGCGAAGCCGGGAAGCACGCTGCACCTCGCGGGCGGACTGAACGTGCGTGTGCTCGGTCGCGTGGGCGAGTTCTATCACTTGAGTTTTTCCGAGGGCGCTTCCGTCCTCGAGCAGCTCGAGCGCCACGGCAGCGTGCCGCTTCCGCCTTATATCACGCACGCACCCGACGCGGCCGATGAGCGCCGCTACCAGACCGTGTACGCGCACTCCCCCGGCGCGGTTGCGGCGCCGACCGCGGGCCTGCATTTCGACGAGCCGCTGCTTGCGGCCCTCGCGCAGCGCGGCCTCGAGTCCGCCTACGTGACCCTGCACGTCGGCGCGGGGACGTTCCAGCCCGTCCGCGTGAAAAATCTCGCCGCGCACCGCATGCACGGCGAACGCTACGAGATTCCGGCGGCGACAGCAGCGGCGATCGAGAGGGCGCACAACCGCGGCGCCAAAGTCGTGGCGGTTGGAACGACGACGGTGCGCTGCCTCGAGGCGTCCGCCGCAGCGCACGGCATTCCGGTCGCGGGTGCGGCCGAGACCGATCTATTCATCACGCCCGGTTTCGAGTTCCAGGTCGTCGATCGCCTTATCACCAATTTCCATTTGCCCGGATCGACCCTGCTCGTGCTCGTCTCGGCGTTCGCCGGGATCGAGCCGATCCGGCACGCCTACCGGCACGCGATCGGCGAGCGCTACCGCTTCTATTCGTACGGCGACGCGATGCTCGTTGATAAAATGCCGCGATGAAATTCACGGTTCACGCTACCGACGGCGCCGCGCGCTCGGGCATGCTCGAGCTCGCGCACGGCGAGGTCGAGACGCCGGTCTTCATGCCGATCGGCACCTACGGCGCGGTAAAGGCCGTGAGCCCGGCGGAGCTCGTCGAGAACGGCACCCGCATCATCCTCGGCAACACCTTTCACCTGTGGCTGCGTCCCGGCCCCGAGGTGATCGCGGCGCACGGCGGGCTGCATCGTTTCATCGGCTGGAGCGGGCCGATCCTCACCGACTCCGGCGGCTATCAGGTGTTCAGCCTGGGCGAGCTTCGCAAGATCGCCGAGGAAGGCGTGCGCTTCGCGTCCCCGGTCAACGGCGACAAGCTGCTCCTCACGCCTGAGGAATCGATGCGCATCCAGCGGGCGCTGAACGCGGACATCGTCATGGCGCTCGACGAGTGCACCTCCTATCCGGCGAGCGAGCGCGAGACCGGGGAATCGATGCGCCTCTCGCTGCGCTGGGCCGAGCGCTCAAAGCGCGCCCACGAAGGCAACGCGAACGCCCTCTTCGGCATCGTCCAGGGCGGCATGGTCGAGCGCCTGCGCGACGAATCCCTCGCGGGCCTGACGAACATCGGCTTCGAGGGCTACGCGATCGGCGGGCTCTCGGTGGGCGAGCCCAAGCTCGACAAGCGCAGGATCCTCGCCCACACCGCTGCGCGGCTTCCCGCCGACAAGCCGCGCTATCTCATGGGCGTCGGCACGCCCGAGGACATCGTCGAGGCGGTCGCGGCCGGAATCGACATGTTCGACTGCGTGCTGCCGACGCGAAACGCCCGCAACGGCTGGCTCTTCACCCGCCGCGGCGACGTCAAGATCCGCAACGCCCGCTATCGCGACGACACGCGAGCGCTCGATGAAAGCTGCGGGTGTTACGCCTGCGCGCATTTCTCGCGCAGCTACCTGCATCATCTCCAGAAAGTCGACGAGATTCTCGGCGCACGGCTCAACACCCTGCACAACCTGCATTACTACCAGACGCTGATGAAGGAGCTGCGCACCGCCGTCGCCGGGCGAAAACTTGCCGATTACGCCGATGCATTTCGCGAGGAGCGCGGGAAATACGGGAAAGCCGGATGAACGGCGAGTTCCCGATGGTATACTTCCGCGTTCGCTGAAACTTCCATTGGAGACGATCGTGCTGATGTCCCCCGCATTCGCGCAGGGTGCCCCGGGCGGGGCTTCCGGCCCCGGCTACGAGCAGTTCTTCATCATCATCGGCATGTTCGCCCTGATCTATTTCCTGATGATCCGGCCGCAGATGAAGAGGGCCAAGGAGCACAAACAGATGACCGAGGCGCTGCAGAAGGGCGACGAGGTCATCACCTCGGGCGGGGTGCTGGGGAAAATCACCAAGATCGGCGAAGCCTACGTGTCGCTCGAGATCGCGCCCAGTACCGAAGTGCAGGTGCAGAGGACGGCGATCCAGACGCTGCTGCCCAAGGGCACGATCAAGTCGATCTAGATGAATCGTTACTCCCCCTGGGTCTACGTCACCATCGCGGTGGCGCTCACGCTCGGGGTCCTCTACACGCTGCCGAACTTCTTCGGCGAAGCCCCTGCCGTTCAGGTCTCCCCGGCCCGCGCGGCGCTGAACATGGACAATGCCGCTCTCGGGCGCGTCGAGGAGGCGTTGAAGAAGGCGGGCATCGCCCCCACCGGAACGATCCTCGATTCCAATAGCGTCAGGGTGCGGCTCGCGGACCCTGACACCCAGCTCAGGGCGAAGGACGTCATCGAACGGGCGCTCAATCCCGACCCGGCAAACCCTTCCTACACCGTCGCGCTCAATCTGCTGCCGAATTCGCCGCGATGGCTCGCAGCCGTCAACGCGCTGCCGATGTATCTCGGCCTGGACCTGCGGGGCGGGGTTCACTTTCTCCTGCAGGTGGACATGCGCGCGGCGCTCGCGAAGCAGCTCGACGGCAACGCGGGCGATATTCGGACTCAGCTGCGCGACAAGACCGTGAGGTATGTCGGGATTGCCCGAGAAGGCAACCGAATTCTGGTCGGGTTCCGCGATGCCGACACTCGAGCGAAAGCCCGCGGCATCATTGCGGAGAAGCTGCCGGACCTTCAGCTCGTCGACGAGGGCGCGGGCGACGACCTGCGCCTCGTAGCCACGGTGCGCCCGGAAGCCCAGAAACGCAACCAGGATCTCGCGCTCAAGCAGAACATCCAGACATTGCACAACCGCATCAACGAGCTGGGCGTAGCGGAGCCCGTCATCCAGCAGCAGGGCGCGGACCGCGTCGTCGTGGAGCTGCCGGGCGTGCAGGATACCACCAAGGCGAAGGAGATCCTTGGCCGCACCGCGACGCTCGAAGTGCGGCTCGTGGACGAAGACGCCCAGCGCTCGGGCAGCACTTTCAACGTCGATGTCTTCCCCGAGCGCAGGCGCGACGGCACCGTGAGCAACGTACCGATGAAGAAGCAGGTGATCCTGACCGGGGACCGCTTCACCGGAGCCGCGGCGACATTCGACCAGAACCAGCAACCGGCGGTCTCGATCGACCTCGACTCGGCGGGCGGTCGCGTCATGAACGAGGTCACGCGCGAAAACATCGGCCATCTGATGGCGATCGTCCTGTTCGAGCGCGGAAAGGGCGAGACGATATCGGTGGCGACGATACGAGGGCAGTTTTCGAACCGCTTCCAGATCACCGGTCTCTTCACGCCGCGGGAGACCAATACGCTCGCGCTGCTCATTCGCGCGGGAGCGCTCGCTGCGCCCATGGAGATCGTCGAGGAGCGCACCGTCGGACCGTCGCTGGGCGCCGACAACATCAAGAAGGGCTTCGACTCGACGATCTACGGGTTCACGGCGCTCGCGCTTTTCATCATGATCTACTACTCCGTGTTCGGCGTGTTCTCGACGCTCGCGCTGTGCTCGAACCTGCTGCTGCTCGTCGCGCTGCTCTCGATGCTCCAGGCGACGCTCACGCTCCCGGGCATCGCGGCGATCGCCCTCACGCTCGGCATGGCGATCGACGCGAACGTGCTCATCAACGAGCGCGTGCGCGAGGAGCTGAGGAACGGCGTCACTCCCCAGGCGGCGATCCACGCCGGCTACGAGCGCGCCTTCGGCACCATCCTCGACTCCAACGTCACCACCCTGATCGCGGGTCTTGCGCTCCTCATCTTCGGCTCGGGCCCGGTGCGGGGCTTCGCCGTGGTGCACTGCCTGGGCATCCTCACCTCGATCTTCTCCTCGGTCGTGATAAGCCGGAGCATGGTCAACCTCGCCTACGGCTCGCGCAGGAAGCTCGAGCGCGTCGCGATCGGCAACACGGCTTGGAAATAAGCGAATGGAATTCTTCAAGATCCGCAAAGACATTCCGTTCATGCGCCACGCGCTGGCGTTCAACGTGGTGTCGCTCGTCACCTTCGTGCTGGCGGTCTTTTTCCTCGCCACCCAGGGCCTGAATTTCTCGATCGAGTTTACCGGCGGCACGGTGATGGAGGTGAGCTACGAGCACGCCGCCGAAGTCGACAAGATCCGCAAGGCGCTCGACGGGCGGGGTTACAACGACTACTCGGTGCAGAACTTCGGCTCCTCGCGCGACATTCTCATACGCATGCCGCTCAAGCCCGGCCAGAACAGCGCGGATCTGTCGAAGGCCGTGATGGAGGGGCTGTCCGCCGACGACGGGACGGCGAAGCTGCGGCGCGTGGAATTCGTGGGGCCTCAGGTCGGGCGCGAGCTCGCCGAGAACGGCGCGCTCGCCCTCCTCATCACTTCGCTCGGCATCGTCGGCTATCTCGCCCTGCGCTTCGAATGGAAATTCGGCGTGGCGGCGATCATCGCCAACCTCCACGATGTGGTGATCATCCTGGGCTTTTTCTCCCTGTTCCAGTGGGAATTCTCGCTGCCGGTGCTCGCCGCGGTGCTCGCGGTGCTCGGGTACTCAGTGAACGAGTCGGTGGTGATCGCCGACCGGATCCGCGAGAACTTCAGGAAGATGAGGAAAGCGACCGTCACCGAGATCATCGACAACGCCATCACCCGGACGATTTCCCGCACCATCATCACCCACGGCTGCACCCAGACGATGGTCACCTCGATGCTGGTGTTCGGGGGGCCCGCCCTTCACTACTTCGCGCTCGCCTTGACGATCG
>VBDM01000201.1:4630-5925 GCA_005881355.1 Betaproteobacteria bacterium | reverse complement strand
GGTGGCTGTTCCTCACCGGCAAGGAGGAAGACATCAAGCTCGCGACCAAGAAGCTGGGCTTGTCCAGGGTGCGCGACGCGGCCAGCAAGGACGGGCACAGCGCCAGCCTTATGGTCGGCAATGAACCAGCAGGCCTGTGGATGCGCAACTCCGCCGTGGACAACCCGCAGTTCCTCGCCACGACGATCGGGAACTTCCTGGGTTGGAAGGATGCGACGCCAAGGCAGAGCTATGCGGAGGCGCGCCCGCTCGTGCTCGACCAGGGAGAATACTTCTTTCAAAGCCAGTGCAGCGTCTGCCACACCATCGGGCAAGGCGACAAGATGGGACCGGACTTGCTGGGCGTGACGGCGCGGCGGGACCGCGCTTGGCTTACCCGTTACATCATGGCTCCTGACAAGATGCTCGCCGAGGGCGATCCGATCGCCGTCGCCCTCTTCGAGAAGTACCAGTACGCACGGATGCCCAATCTGCGGCTTAGCTCAGGCGAAGTGGCCGCGGTGCTGTCGTACGTGGAGGGGCGGAGCGACACTTCCCGAAAGCAGGTGCGCAAGGACTCGGCGTCTGCCCGGTAGCCTCGATACGGGCCTGCTTCAGCGCGCCGCCTCGATCAGCTGCCAGATCCGCGGAGGGGAAACGCTAGCGCCGCCGCCACCGCGTTGGCCACGACGCCGCCCACGGGAACGATGCCGCCCTCGCCGGCGCCCTTGGCGCCGAGTGGGTTGTTCGGCGAAGGCGAATCTTCGAGCACAATCGCCCGGACGTTGGGAAAGTCGGTCGCGGTCGGCAGCAGATAATCGGCCAGGGACGCGGTGAGGAACTGCCCGTCCTCGTCGTATTGGAGATGTTCGAGGAAGGTCCCGCCCAGGCCCTGCACGACTGCGCCGACAGCCTGGCCCATGGCGGTGAGCGGGTTGATGATCCGCCCGATGTCCTCCACCGTCACGTACTCGATGACTTCCACGTGCCCGGTCTTCGGATCCACCGCGACGTGCGCGGCGGCCGCCCCGTAAGCGTAGGTGTGGCGGTGATTCGCAAACGTTCCTTCGGCCGACAGCCCCTCGCCGGCGAGCTCCTTCAAGACAATCGATTTCTCTCCGTGTGAAGCGGCAAGTCCCGCTCCGATCGCGACCTCGTCCGGGGAGCACTTCAAGCGCCGCGCGGCGGCCTGCCGGATCACTTTCTTCAAGTTGTCCGCGGCAGCCAGTATTGCCGAGCCGCCCATCACCACCGAGCGCGAGTGGAACGACCCGAAGCCTTCCTTCAAATGGGTGGTCGAGCCGTGGAAGATCCGG
>VBDM01000201.1:0-4480 GCA_005881355.1 Betaproteobacteria bacterium | reverse complement strand
TGAAGCAGCCGATGCCTAGCCCGTGGTAGCGGCCGTCGATGAGCTTGCCCTGCAGCTTCGCCTTTTCCGGCCACCTGATTTCCGCGAGGCAGCGATCGAGCGCGATCCGGTAATCGCCGCTGTCGAGCGCCTCCTTTTTCTCGGGAGGAGAGATGGTGGCGAGCGGATAGGGCATCTCCTCCTTCGAAGGAAGATTGCGGCGCCGGAACTCGACCGGATCGATGCCGAGGTCTTTGGCCGCCATGTCGAAGAGACGCTCGCGGAAGAAATCCGCCTCGAAGCGGCCGGGTCCCCGATAAGTGCCGACCGGGGTTTTGTTGGTGAGCAGTGCCGAGGATTCGACGTGGATGTTGGGGATGCGATACGGGCCCGACAGGAACTGCGCGACGTTGCGCGGCGGGATCGATCCGTTGGCGCGCATGTACGCGCCCATGTCCACCCACACCCGACCGCGCAGCGCGAGGATGGTGCCGTTCCTCCCGCAGGCGATCTCGATCTCGCAGTCCATCTCGCGGGAGTGATTCGAGGCGAGCAGGTTCTCGCGCCGGTCCTCGGTCCATTTCACCGGGCGGCCGAGCTTTCGCGCCGCGAACGGGATCAGATAATCCTCCGGATAGAACTCGCCGCGCACGCCGAACCCTCCGCCGACGTCGTGCTCGATCATGTTCTCTCTGCCGGGCGAGCATCCTGCGCGTGGAGAAGGGTATCTTGGCCGCGCCCGACACGGTGAGTTTGGTTTTCGCGCCGTCCCAGACGGCGAGCAGTCCCCTGGGCTCCATGCACACCGCGGTGTGCCGCTGCACGGCGAAGCGTTCGCGCCGGGAGTAGGGCGCCTTCACCGAACGTGCATCCCCCTTTGTCGCCGTGTAGGTGACTACCAGGTTGCTTCCGTGTTCTTCGAACAGCAGCGTCTCGTTCTTTGCGGCGGCGCGCCGGTCCGCGACCGCGGGCAGCGGCTCGATGTCGAGCTCGATGGCATCGAGCGCGTCCTCCGCGAGCGCGAGGCTGTCGGCCACGACGACCGCGACCGGCTCGCCGACGTAACGGACCTTCTCATGCGCGATGACCGGCTGCTCGAAGGGCACGAGCTCCGGCAGCGGCGCGAGCCGCAGCGGAACCGTGGGAACCGAACCGTTCGACGATTGCGCGATGTCCTCGGCGGTGAAGATGCCGCGGACGCCGGGCAAGGCGCGCGCCCCGGCAATGGCGATTGAGCGAATGCGCCCGTGCGCGACGGTCGAGCGCAGAATCGCCGCATGGAGCATGCCTTCGCGATGCAGGTCGTCCACGTACTGGCCTTTGCCCCGCAGGAGCCGCAGGTCCTCGAGGCGTTCCACTGGCGTCCCGACGAAAGCCGGGACGAAGGGGTCTTTCATGTTCTATCTCGACGCGCGTTCGAGCGCGCGCTCGAGCAGCGTTCCGACCAGCGCACGCCTGTAAGCGGCGCTCGCGTGCAGGTCCTCGGGCGGTTCCACGCCAGCGGACGCCGCTCTCGCCGCCGCCTGGATCGCGGATTTGTCGACCGCACGGCCGTTGAGCGCCGCCTCGGCCTGCGCCAGGCGATGCGGGCGATAACAGGCGCCGATGACGCCGATGTGCGTGTTGCTTGCGCGGCCGGCCTCGTCCTCGTCGTAGAAGACGGCGACTCCCGCGAGCGCGAAATCGCCCCGCCGCAGCGCGAATTCCTCGAAAGCCCAGCGGCGTCGTGCCGGCCACGCCGGCAAGCGAACCTCGACGATCAGCTCGTCATCGGCGAGTACCGTCGTAAGGGCCCCTCGAAAAAAATCGGCCGCCCGGACCACGCGCGAACCCGACGAACCGGTGAGCGCAAGTTCCGCATCGCAGGTCACGGCGATGCCGGGCATTTCCGCCGCGGGGTCGGCGTGAGCGAGGCTCCCGCCCACCGTTCCGCGGTTACGGATCTGGTAGTGCGCGACGTGCGCGATCGCCGCCACAAGCAGCGGGTGCGCTGATCCAAGCCTCGCGTCGTCCTCGATGTCGCGCCAGCGCACTTTCGCGCCGAGGCGCACGCCTTTCTCGTCGATCGCGATCTCGTCCAGGCCCGGCACCTTGCGCAGATCGACGAGCAGCTTCGGCGCCGCCAGGCGGAAAGCCATGGTCGGCAAGAGGCTCTGGCCGCCTGCAAGCGGCTTCGCCGTCCCGCCGCCTGCGGCGAGCAGCGCGAGTGCTTCGGCGAGCGTGGCCGGGGACGCGTATTCGAAGGGCGGCAGTTTCACGACTGGCCGTCAGCGCGCAAATGCGCGCTGCGGCGCTGGTAGAGCTGGTCGTCCGCGTACCCCATGGTCTCCGGCCGCGCTTTTCCGAGCATCACCTGGAAATAGACCGGCTCGAGCCCTTCGTTGATGTAGCCGTGGATCACCCCGGGCGGGCAGGCGATGCACTCCCAGGGCCCGAGCTTGATGTCGATGCGCTTTCCGCTTTCGTCCTGTATGAACGCGGTCAGGTGGCCTTTCAGCACGAAAAAGATCTCCTCCACCTCGTGGGTGTGCGCCGCGTTGCCTTGCCCGGGCTCGACGTACATGATGCTCAGGGTGAAGGCCCGCGGCGGAATTACGCTCGCGTCGCCGTGCTTGCCCGAGCCGCCGGCGCCGATGAAGCGGTGCTGCGCGCGCCTGTAGCCCTCGATCTTGGCGTCTTCGAAGGCCGCCCAGTCGGCCTTGCGGTCGCGAAAGCGGGCGACGAACTTCTCGGCGATCTGCTCCAGGGACAGACCGGCGAGTTCCGGAGGTCGGGGATGCCGCGCCGTGGCCATGGGTTGCTCCTGTACTATTTTTTCGGGGGTTCCTGAACGTCGCGGACTTCGGTGTTCATGCGCACGTCCTTGCGGCGGCGCTTGACGAGAAGCTCGCCGGTTTTGAAATAGTCGCCCTTCACCGCGAGCTCGGCCGCGCGCTCCAGCTCGTCGGGCCATTCGCCGAGCGAGTATCCGAACCAGGGCGACTCGGGCTTCAACTTCGGCAGCCCTAGCTCTTCCCAGATTTTCCTGGAGCGCTCCATGTACTCGCGTTTGGGTAACGAGATCGGCGGAAAATCCTCCTTCATCGTCGCGTCGATCAGCACCGAGGCATCCTCGCCGCCCGCGCGCTTGCTGCGCGGGCCGTGCCCCTGGTCGCGGTGGTGAAGGATCTGCAGGTCGAGACCCGGGTTCGCGCGGTAGGACATGGCCCAGAGCAGGGCGTCCGCGTTGTCCGGGTCGATGTCCTCGTTCACCGCGATCACGTATTTGCCCGCCGCGCGGTTCCAGGCGGCGGCGCCGTAGAGGGCCCGCCAGATCTCGGTCGTCGGCGTATTGCGCTCCATGATGAGCACGACCACTTTGCGCAGGTTGGTGAGCGGCTCGTGCATCGAGACCCGCTTCACGCCCCGGATGCCGAGCGTGTTTCGCAGATGATGGGTGAAAAGCGGCTCGAGCGCCACGCGCTTGATCAGGCTCGACTCGCTCGGGGTGACCTGCGAGATGATCGAGGTGAGGATCGCGTCCTTGCGGCGCGTGATGCAGGTGACCTCCATGAACGCGTTGTACTCCTGCAGGTTCACGTGGCCGTGCGACTCCCCGAACGGCGCCTCGGGCTCGAGATACTCGGTGTCGATGTAGCCTTCCACCACGATCTCCGCTTCGGCCGGCACCAGCAGATCGACGGTTTTCGCTTTCACCACGTTGATCGGCGCGCCGACGAGCCCGCCCGCGACGTGCAGCTCGTCGAGCGACTCGGGCACTTTCTGCGCCGAGGTAAAGGCCACGCAGGGCGGCGCGCCGAGGATGACCGCCGCGGGCAGCTTCTTGCCCCGGGCTTTCATCTTCTCCCAGTGCGTGTAGATCCCCGGCCGCAGCTCGAGCGACGGATTCATCCCCAGCCGCCGCGGCGCCTTCACCTGTCCGCGATAGATGCCCATGTTCTGCACGCCGCTGTCGGGGTCCTTGGTGATGTACTGGGAGAGCGTGGTAAACGGCGCGATGTCCCAGCCCGGCGTCGAGATCGGGATCGGTAGCGAGTCGAGACCTTTGCCGGGCTGGTCGAGCTCGCTGCCCTCGATCACGATCTCGTGGCACGGGGCGTCGTCCACGACCCGGGGCGGGATCGGCTTCGCCATCGCGCGGTTCCAGGTTTCGTTGATGCCGTCGAGGGCACAGCCCATGCCGATGCGGTAGATCTCGCGGCTTGCGGCGAGCGCCCCGACCACCACCGGAATACCGTACTTGCGTCCTTTGCTGTCGGTGACCTCGTTGAAGAGGAACGCCTTGCGGTCCGGCTCCTCGATGCCGCCGCGGAACTGCCAGCGCACCAGCGGATGCATCTCGGTGTCCTTGTTGATCGGCCGGTCGACCGTGACGAGCAATCCGGCCTTGTCGAGCGCGCGCAGGTGCTCGTGAAGGTCGGGATAGGCGCGTTCCGGCGCGGCGCCCGCGCGGCGCGGCTCCGGTCCGGCGGTCGAGCTGATCTTCGATTTTTTCGCCATG
>VBDM01000200.1 GCA_005881355.1 Betaproteobacteria bacterium | reverse complement strand
TCGAGGAATTCATACATGCGCGTGCCGCGCAGGGTCACCATGCAGCCGACCGGAAAGTCCTTCCGGATCTTGAAAACGGCGATCGACTTCTTCGCTTTAGTGACCACGGGCTTCTGGCCGGCGATCTTGGTGAGGTCGGCGAGCGCGTTGTCCAGGATCTTCTTGTCCGTCGTCGTCTCGCCGACGCCCATGTTGAGCGTGATCTTCCGGATGCGCGGCACCTGCATCGAGGTCTTGTACCCGAACTTCTTCATCAGGTCGGGCACGACGTTCTTGCGGTAATGGTCTTGCAAGCGGGCCATAAGTCTATGCGTCCACCATTTCGCCGTTGGACTTGAACACGCGCACCTTGCGCCCGTCCTCCATCAGCTTGAAGCCGACGCGGTCGGCCTTCTTGGTCTGCGGATTGAAGAGCGCCACGTTCGAGATGTCGATCGGCATGTCCTTGTCGACGATGCCGCCGGTGAGGCCCTTCATCGGGTTGGGACGCTGGTGCTTCTTCACGCGGTTCACGCCCTCCACGACGAGATGCCGGGCGTCGACGATCCGCAGCACCGTGCCGCGCTTCCCCTTGTCCCTGCCGGCGGTGACGATCACGTCATCGCCCTTTTTGATCTTTTCCATAGTCGTAACAACGTCAGCCGTATTGAAGGATCAACAAGGGAGTGTGCCTCCTTTGTTCCTACAGCACCTCCGGCGCAAGCGACACGATCTTCATGAAGCGCTCGCTGCGAAGCTCGCGGGTCACCGGCCCGAAGATGCGGGTGCCGATGGGCTCCATCTTGGGGGTCAACAGGACCGCCGCATTCGAATCGAACCGGATGCGGCTGCCGTCGGCGCGCCGCACGCCCTGAGCGGTGCGCACCACCACGGCGTGGTAGATCTCGCCCTTCTTGACCCGTCCGCGCGGGGCCGCATCCTTGACGCTCACCCTGATCACATCGCCGATGTTGGCGTAGCGGCGCTTCGAGCCGCCGAGCACCTTTATACACATCACAGCGCGCGCGCCGGTGTTGTCGGCGACCTCGAGCACCGTCTGCATCTGAATCATTTTCTCTCTCCAACTTGTCCCGCCCGATTCACCGCGGGGCGGGCAGTCTTGGATCCCGTCCGGGACGCGAAAAAGCGCTAAATTCTACGCGGAATCAAAACCCTTGCCAAGCCAAATCGACTCAGCTTGCTAGGGGCGCGTCCCCCTGTACACGGCCCTTAAGCGGCCCGCGCTTTCTCGACGAGCTTGGCGACCCGCCATGCCTTGGTCCTGGAAATCGGGCGGCACTCCTCGATCAGCACCACATCTCCCTCGTGACACTCGTCTTTTTCGTCATGGGCATGGTATTTCTTCGACCGGGTCACGATCTTCCCATACATAGGATGGGTGACACGGCGCTCGACGAGCACCGTCACGGTCTTGTCCATCTTGTCGCTGACGACGCGGCCGGTCAGCGTCCGGGTGGTTTTTGCCTCGCTCATTTCGCTTCCGCCTTTTCCTTCAGGATGGTGCGCACCCGCGCGAGATCCCTGCGCACTTTTTTCAGCTGACTGGTGTTGGTGAGCTGCTGGGTCGCCTTCTGCATACGCAGGCTGAACTGCGCGCGCAGCAGTTCCTCGAGCTCCTTGGAGAGCTGTGCCGGGTCTTTGGCGCGGAATTCGCTCGCTTTCATGATCTTGTATATGCCTTCTGCTGATATCGGGGACTGTTCCGACCTCATCCCATCTGACGGAACACGAACACGGTGCGAAGCGGGAGCTTGGCGGCCGCCAGCGCGAACGCCTCCCGCGCCATGGGCTCATCGACGCCGTCCATTTCGTAGAGCACCTTGCCGGGCTGGATTTCGGCGACGAAGTACTCCGGGTTGCCCTTGCCGTTGCCCATGCGCACTTCGGCGGGCTTTTGCGAGACGGGCTTGTCCGGAAAAATACGGATGAAGATGCGCCCGCCGCGCTTGATGTGGCGGGTCATGGCGCGGCGGGCGGCCTCGATCTGGCGCGCGGTGAGTCGCCCGCGCGTGGTCGCTTTGAGTCCGTATTCCCCGAAGGCGACCTTGGTCCCGCGGGTGGCGACGCCCCGGTTGCGTCCCTTCTGCTGCTTGCGGTACTTGGTTCTTGCTGGTTGAAGCATGGAAATCGCTCCTCGCCTACGAAGCCTTGGGCTTGCGGGACTTCTTCACGGCGGTCTTCACTGCGGTCTTCGGCTTGGTTTCCGACTTGGCCTCGGTCTTGCCCTTGGGCGCGGCTGCGGCCTTTTTCTCCGGGACGAGACGGGAGCGCGCGGGCTTGGGCTTCGCCTCCGGGGCAGCTTCGGTCACGGCGTCGGACGCTACCCGGGCCGCGGCAGGAGCGGGCTGCACCTTTTCCTCGGGGGCGCTCGGAGCGGGCTTGGACGGCACCTTCTTCACCTTCTTCGCCGCGAGCGCTTCGTCCGCGGCGGGCGCGGGAGGCGCGGCCGGCTGGTCGCCCTTCGCCATCACTTCGCCCTTGTACACCCAGCACTTGACGCCGATCACCCCGTAAGTGGTCTTCGCCTCCGAAAATCCGTAGTCGATGTCGGCGCGCAGCGTGTGGAGCGGCACGCGCCCCTCGCGGTACCACTCGGTTCGCGCGATCTCGATGCCGTTGAGGCGCCCCGCGCTCATGATCTTGATCCCTTGTGCGCCCAGGCGCATGGCGTTCTGCATGGCGCGCTTCATGGCGCGCCGGAACATGATGCGCTTCTCCAGCTGCTGCGCGATCGAGTCGGCGATGAGCTGCGCGTCGACCTCGGGCTTGCGGATCTCCTCGATGTTCACGTGCACCATCTGCACCCCGAGGAGCTTGCGCAGGTCGGACTTGAGCATTTCGATGTCCTCGCCCTTCTTGCCGATGACCACGCCGGGCCGGGCGCTGTGGATCGTGATGCGCGCGTCCTTGGCCGGGCGCTCGATCACCACCTTGCCGACCGAGGCGTGGGCGAGCCTCTTCTTCAAGTAAGCGCGGACCTTCAGGTCCTCGTTCAGCATCGTCGCGAAATTCCTGCTGTTCGCGTACCAGCGCGAGGACCAGTTCTTGTTGACGCTGAGCCTGAAGCCGGTCGGATGGATTTTCTGTCCCATGAGAAGTCCTATTTCTTCGCCTGCTTGGCCGGCGCTTTCTCCTCGTCGCCGACCGTCACGAAGATATGGCAGGTTCGCTTGGTAATGCGGTTGCCGCGGCCCTTGGCGCGCGCCTGAAAGCGCTTGAGCGACATGGCCTGCTCGACGAAAATCCGTTTCACCTTGAGCTCGTCGACGTCGGCGCCGTCGTTGTGCTCGGCGTTGGCGATCGCCGATTCCAGAACTTTCTTGATGATGTGTGCGCCCTTCTTCGGACTGAAGGCGAGCAGATTGAGCGCCTTTTCCACCGGCAGCCCGCGGATCTGGTCGGCGACGAGCCGCCCCTTCTGGGCCGACAGCCGCACCCCGTAAAGCGTTGCGCGGGTTTCCATGGGCTTCCTATTTCTTCTCGCCGCCCGCGGCCGGGGCGGCCGCCGCGGGGGCGGCCGGGGCAGTCGGCGCGGCGGAAGCTCCGGGGGGGCCGTGCGCTCCACCGGCTCTGGCTGCCGCGGCGGCTTCCAGAACCTTCTTGTCGGCCATTCCGTGGCTCTTGAAGA
>VBDM01000199.1 GCA_005881355.1 Betaproteobacteria bacterium | reverse complement strand
GCCATTGCTCGCCCAAGGCCGCCTCGGCCTTGGCGATGCGCAGCTTCGGATGCGGCGTGGGGAGAGTGCGCTCGCGATCCGAGAGCAATTCCTCGTAGAGCTTTTCCCCGGGCCGCAGTCCGGTGAACTCGATCCTGATGTCCTCCTCGCTGAACCCCGAGAGCCGGATCATGTCGCGCGCCAGATCGGTGATTCTGACCGGCTCGCCCATTTCCATGACGAAGATTTCCCCGCCCTCGCCCATCCATCCGGCTTGCAGGACGAGCTGGGCGGCCTCGGGAATGGACATGAAATAGCGCGTCACCTCCGGGTGCGTGACCGTGACCGGCCCGCCGCGGGCGATCTGCTCGCGAAACTTGGGGATCACGCTACCCGTGCTGCCCAGGACGTTTCCGAATCGGACCACGACAAAACGCATGCCGCCGGGGCGCTGCATTTCCCGGCAGACCTGCTCGGACAGGCGCTTCGTGGCGCCCATGACGTTGGTCGGGTTCACCGCCTTGTCGGTCGACACCAGGACGAATTTTTCGGAGCCGTGATCGCGCGCGGCGCGCGCCAGGCACAAGGTCCCGAGGACGTTGTTTTGCACCGCCTCCCACGCGTTGTCGACTTCCATCAGCGGAACGTGCTTGTAGGCGGCGGCGTGGAACACGACCGCCGGATTGAACCGGGAAAAAACCGCCTCCAGCCGCCCGGCATTGCGCACGTCCCCGATGACCGCGACGATGGGGATTTTCGCGCCCGCGAATTCCTGTTCGATGCCGTACAGGGCATACTCGTTCAGCTCGAACAGCACCAGGAGAGACGGCTCGAATCGGGCGATCTGACGGCACAGCTCCGCGCCGATCGAGCCGCCCGCCCCCGTGACCATCACGACCTTGCCCTTGAGCAGCTGATGCAGGCCGGCGTCGTCGAGCACCACTTGGTCACGCCCAAGCAAGTCCTCCAGTTCAATGCGGCGGATCTGAGAAACCGTTACCTTGCCCGACAGCAGGTCGTCATAGGAGGGCACGGTGAGGACGGTCAGTCCGGCGGCGCCAGCGAGCTCGGCGGCACGCCGGCGCACGCTGGCTGACGCAGCCGGCAGCGAGACGATCGCTTGGCGGGTGTCCAATTGCTGCGCCCAGCGGCTCACCTCACCGAGCCCCCCGAGGACCCGCACGCCGAGCAGAACTTGTCCATGCCAGGCGGGGTCGTCGTCGAGGATGCCGACCGCGCGCCATTGGCTTGAGCGCTCGATCTCGCGAAGCAGATTGACGGTGATGTCGCTGGCGCCGATCACTAGCACCGGCTCCGCGCTGAGATGGACGTGGCCGTACAGCACTCGCTCCTTCCAGGCGCGATAGCCTATCCGGCTGCCCGACATGATCGCGGCGAGTAACAGAGGCGCGAGGATGAAAGTCGATCGTGGCACTCCGGAGCCGGCGCGAAAGAACGCAAGCAGCGCGGGCACCGCGAGCGCCCCGATCAAGCAGGCGAATGCGATTCGCTTGAGATCCGGAAGGCTCGCGTAGCGCCAGCTGCCCTGGTACAGGCCTAGCAGCCAGAAGATCAGCGCGTGCAAGGGAACGGCCGCCGTTACCGCCGTGGCGAGCGCCGGAAGAAACTCCTCGGGGATTTCCAGGTTCAGGCGCAGCCAGAAAGCGAGCACCCAACACACCGCGGAAGCGAGCACGTCGTGTGCAAAGGCAAGCACGGCGCGGTAATTGGGCTTAAGTGCGTTCACTGTGTTTGTTTTCGCTGCGCCGCCACGCGCAATCCACCCAGAGCGCGAGCGTGGCGTGAAGCGCGATAAGCCCGAGCACGGCGGCCAGTTGAAAGTATACGGGCTGACGCAACGCCCACAGCGCGGTCGCGCCGCAGCCGAGCATCAGTGCGTATTCCGCAAGCGCCGTGCCGCGGTGGCTCCACCCCATGCGCACAAGGCGTTGGTAATAGTGCTTGTTGTGGGCTTCCCAGAAGCGCTCGCGCGCGAGTATCCGTTTGAACAGAGTAAGAGTCGTGTCGGCGATAAAGGGGGCAAAGACCGCCGCGGGAAACCAGAACGGCCAGTCACCGTCGCGCCAGCCGGAGAGGGACAGGACCGCCGCGAGGAAGCCGATCGGAACGGACCCGGCATCGCCCATGAAGAGCCGTGCGGGAGGAAAGTTGAACAGCAGGAACGCGGCGCCCGAGGCAGCCACGATGCCGCACTCGGCGAGCAGGGCGTCGTCGCCGCTCATCCATGCGCCGGCTCCCAGGAACGCGAAACCTATGACCGTCATCCCGCCGGCAAGCCCGTCCGCGCCGTCCATGAAGTTGTAGAGGTTCGTCACCCACAGTATGCCGATCACGACAAGGACAAGGTGGGGGAGCGCCACCGCGGGGAGCGCACCGAATGCGAATCCGGCGGCCGCCGCGAGCTGGGCTCCGAAACGGACCGGAATCGGCAGTCCGCGCAGGTCGTCGAAATGCGAAAGCGCGACGAGCGCCGCAGCGGGAAGCACCACGACGAGCGGGGTCTGCAGGATCGCGAACCCGGAAAAAATCGCCGCCATCATCGCGATTCCGCCCGAGCGCGGCACGAGACGAGCATGCAGCGAGCGCTCGTTCGGCACGTCGAGCGGCAGCCGATCGGGCGCCCTCAGCAGCCAGGCGATGAGCGCGAGCGTAACGAGCGCCGAGGCGATCGGTGAAATGGAAACGATATCCGGCATCGCCGTTCACCTGGTCCGCGCGGGGAACACGGGGCGCATTCTAGCGTGTTGCCCAGGGTCAGCCGCGAGTGGATTTGAACCAGCGCGCGGTTTCGGCGAGGCCCTGGTCGAGGGTGCAGGGGGGCCGCCAGTCGAGCGCTCGGTGCGCCCTGGAAGGATCGACGACGAGGTTTCCGATCAGACGCCGGATTTCACCCCGGCGGCCGGCGATCGTTCCTGCCGCGCGCAACAACGCGGGCGGGGTGGGGATGAGCCTTGCCGGGCGCCCGAGCGCCCGGGCGATGCGCGATACCAGATTAGGGGTCGAAACGGTTTCCTCATCGCTCACGAGAAAGGGACCGCGCGCGGCGGGGTGCTCCACGCAGCGCGCGATCGCGTCGACGAGATTGCCAAGGTAGATCAGGCTGCGCCGGTTGCGCACGCTCGCGAAGGGCAACGGCAGCCCGGAGTCGACCCAGCCGAGCAGCCGCAGAAAGTTGGCCTTGACGCCCGGCCCATACACAAGGGGCGGCCGGATCAGCACGAGTTCCATACCGCCTCGGGCGGCTATGCCCGTCAACGCGCGCTCGGCTTCGAGCTTGGTGCGGCCGTAGGAATCCTCAGGCCGTTGGGCGTCGGCTTCGCCATACGCCCCGCCGCCTGAGTCCTCGCCATGCACCTTGACCGAGCTCAAGAAAACAAAGCGACGCACGAAACCGGCCGCGGCTTGGGCGAGCCGCACCGTCCCATCGACATTGACTCGCCGGAGCTCCGCTTCCGAGCCGGCTGAGCGGTGGGCGATTGCGGCCAGGTGAACGACCACATCGACGCCGTCGAGGAGCGCGCGCCGGTCGAATTCGGCAGCAATGTCCGGGATCCGGACTTGTCGCAATTGGGGCGGAGCGGCGCCCGGCGTACCTTCCCTTCTGACCGCCGCGCGGACCGCGTGCCCGCGCGCGACGAACTCCCGGCAAAGGACCGCGCCGACAAAACCGGATGCACCGGTGACGAGAATGCGCATGATGAGGAGCAGAGGAGATGCCGCTTCCTCTTTTCGGTGCGACGCGGGATTCTAGCAAGCCTCTATCTGCGGGCCATCTGGGCCACTACAATACGCGCTTTATCCGAACGCAAGGGCGGTGCGAGTGGCCGTCTCCTTATACCCGCTAGTTCTCTCGGGCGGATCAGGCAGCCGCCTCTGGCCGATGTCGCGGCGGCTCCTGCCGA
>VBDM01000198.1 GCA_005881355.1 Betaproteobacteria bacterium | reverse complement strand
ATCGGCAGCGCGCTCTTCAAGATCGCCCGGCGCGGCAGCGTGATCGTCGAGCGGCACGCCGAGGAGCTTTCGCACATGTGCATCGGCGCGCCGGTCAACGACTATTTCGAATTCGCCTGGCTCAGCACGCACCCGCCGCTCGAGGAGCGCATCGAGCGGCTGCTCGGACCGGGCGCGAAGCGGCTCCTGCAGGAGCGCATGGAGCGCGCCGAGGCCGCGGCGCTGGCGGCGCAAGGAAGCCCGGTGGTGAGCGAGTTCGTGAGCCCGCTGTATGCGCCGCGCGCGGCGCCCGCCGCCGCCGGGCTCCCGGGCGCGGCCGGGATGGCGCACTCCATGGTCGAGAGCATCGGCAGTCCGACCACCGCCCACGTCGATTACGCGCGGAGGATGCTCGAGGCGATTCCCGCGGAGGTCCGCGCCGCGGTGGGGAGCGAAGGGGGCGCGCAGGCGGCGCTCTTCGCGCTGCTGCTCGGCGAAGGCGAGTTGCGCAAGACCCAGCTCGTCCTCGTCGCCGAAGGGGCCGGCGAGGACATCGCCGCGCGGAGCGCGCGTTTTGCCGATGCGCTGAATCCGCTCGGAGCGCGCGTGCGCATGCCCGTGCTCCAGCTGGTGATTCCGACCCTGAAGCGGCTCGCGCCGCCCGAGCGCGAAAGGCTGCTCGAGAGGATCAAGGCCGTGATCGAGGCCGACCGCAAAGTCACGCTCGGCGAATTCGTCGTGCTCACCCTGTGCAGGGCCCACATCCAGGAGGAGGAGAAGAGGCCGCCGCCCGTCAAGTACCGGAGCATCGACGCGGTCGCCGGCCAGGCAACCGTCGTCCTCTCGCTCCTCGCCCACTCCGGCAAAGGCGGGATGGCCGCGTTCGGCAAGGGGATGGCGGCGCTCGGAGTCCCGGGCGGAGTGCTGCGCGCGCCCTCGGAGCTGAACGTCGCGGCGGTGGAGGGCGCCTTGAACGAACTGAAGCTGCTCGCGCCCCTGAAAAAGCCGGCCCTCATCAAGGCCTGCGTCGCCGTGGTGATGGCCGATGATAGACTCACGGTCGCGGAGGGCGAGCTGTTGCGGGCGATCTGCGCCGCGCTCGACACGCCCCTGCCGCCGATTCTGGAAACCGTGGAAACCGTCGCGTGAACGAACTGAAAGGAAAGATCGCCTGGGTCACGGGCGGGGGCAGCGGCATCGGCCAGGCGGCGGCGGTCGAGCTCGCCAAAGCGGGCGCGACCGTCGTCGTCTCGGGGCGCCGTGCTTCGGCCCTCGCGGAAACGGAAAGCCTGATCAGCCAAGCCGGCGGCAAAGCCGAGCCGCACGCGGTCGATGTGACCGACCGGGAAGCGGTCGAGCGCGCGGCGAAAGCGATCCTCGCCCGCCACGGCCGCGTCGACATCCTCGTCAACTGCGCGGGCGTCAACATCCCCAAGCGCTTCTTCAAGGACCTCGCGGCGGCCGAATGGGACCGCGTCGTCGAGAGCAATCTCAACGGCGCGCTCTATTGCACGCTCGCGGTGCTGCCCTCGATGCGCGAGCGGCGCGACGGCCTCGTGGTCAACATCGGGTCGTGGTTCGCGCGCTACCAGGGCTACGTCGGCGGCGCGGCCTACAACGCGAGCAAGCAGGCGCTCACCGCGATGACGCACCAGATCAATCTGGAAGAAGGCCTGCATGGGATCCGCGGCTGCGTCATCCACCCGGGAGAGACGGTGACGCCGATGCAGAGAGCGCGGCCGCAGCCGCCTTCCCCCGAAGATCAGGCGAAGATGCTCAAGATGGAAGACCTCGGGCGGGTGGTGCGCTTCGTGGCGGAATCGCCCGCGCACGTGTGCTTGAACGAGATCGTGATCACGCCGACCTGGAACCGGCTGATCCTGGGCGGCGGCGAGATGCTGCTCGCGCCGAAGATCGAGTGAAGGCCGGCGCCGCGCTCGATCGTCGACATAAATTCTTACAATCGCAATCGTCCAGTTTGCTCGGTCGGATTCAACCCGCGGCGCCGCTCGTGCGTTTCCTTACGCATGAGAGGTATCGCAATGCTGCTGGTTTTGATCTTACTCGCGCCGCTCGCGGCGCGCGCGAGTTCCCGTCCCCTCGAAGTTCACCAGCTGCTGGCGCTTCCCCAACCGGAGACCAGGATCGCGGCGCTCACGCTCGATGCCTGCGCAGGCGGCTATGACGCCAGGCTGATCCGGTTCCTGGTCGAGGAGCGCATTCCCGCAACCGTGTTCGCGACGCGCAGATGGATCGAGCGCAATGCGGAAGGCGTGGCCATGCTGCGTTCGCACCCGGAGCTGTTCGATATCGAGGACCATGGCGCCAACCACGTGCCGGCGGTGATCGGCCTGGGTCGCCGGGTCTTCGGCATAGCCGGCAATGCCGACGTCGCCCATCTGGAGAGCGAGGTGCGCGACGGCGCGGCAGCCGTGGCGGCGGTGACCGGCAGCGCACCGCGCTGGTACCGCGGCGCCACCGCCGAATACGACGCCCAGGCGCTGCAGGTCATCGTGGCCATGGGCTACAAGGTGGCGGGCTTTTCGATCAACGCCGACGCCGGCGCTACTCTCAAGCGCGAGGCAATCGCGGCGCGGCTGGATGCGGTCAAACCCGGCGACATCATCATCGCCCACATGAACAAGCCCGGTTCCGATACCGCGGAGGGGCTGGCGAGCGGTTTGAGGTCGCTGCTGGCGCGGGGCTTTCATTTTGTAACACTGCGCGAAATGGACGTGCGGCCGGCGCTCGGTACCCGGATACATTCTGTTGCATCCTAGGGGGAACAGAGGGTTTATGCTTCTGTCCATCGGAAAGAACCGCACGCCTACCTTCGCTCGCGACAGGAGGTGCCCATGAAAGCGTTCGTCAAGCCTTTTTTGGCGCAGTTGCTCGCGCTGCTGCTTTCCGCGTCGGTCGCTTTTGCGCAAACCGATGCGCCCGCGCGGCGCAATGCCCCGGCCACGCAGCCGGAGCTCGATCAGATGCTCGCGCCGATCGCGCTCTACCCCGATTCGCTGCTGTCGCAGATCCTCATGGCTTCCACCTATCCGCTCGAGGTGGTGGAAGCGGCGCGCTGGTCGAAGGCGAATCCCGGCCTGAAGGGAGAGGAGGCGGTCAAGGCGGTCGAGCAGAGGGATTGGGACGCCAGCGTCAAGTCGCTCGCCGCGTTTCCGCAGGTCCTCGCGATGATGGACCAGCAGCTCGAGTGGACCGCGCGGCTCGGCGACGTTTTCGTCGCGCAGGAGCCGCAGGTCATGGAAACGGTTCAGAACCTGCGGCAAAAGGCGTATGAGGCCGGCAACCTGAGATCGACGCAGCAAGCCTCCGTGTACCAGCAGGGGAACGCCCTCGCGATCGAGCCGGCCAGCCCGGAGCTGGTCTACGTGCCGTACTACGATCCGCGCGTGGTGTACGGGCCGTGGTGGTGGCCGGCGTATCCGCCCGTGTACTGGGCGCCCTGGCCCGGCTACTACGCGTATCCCGGATATGCGGTGGGATTCGCCTGGGGCGTCGGCATCACCGTGGGCGCGCGATTCTTCTTCAGCGCCTGCGACTGGCGCCAGCGCCGCGTCACCGTCGTCAACGTCACCCGTGTCACCAACGTCACCAACATCACCAACGTCAACGTGAACCGCCAGGTCGTCGTCAACCGGCCGGGGTCCGCGAGAAACGCGCCGGCCGCGTGGCAACACGATCCCGCGCACCGCCGTGGCGTGCCGTATCACATCGAGTCGCTGCAGCAGCGATTCGGCCGCACCACGCTCGCCAGCCAGCGGCGCGATTTCCACTGGCAAGGTCCGCTCGCCCCGGCAACCCGCAACAGCTCGCTGAACCGGCCGGAGATGCACGGCGCCAATCCTCGCCCG
>VBDM01000202.1:604-9729 GCA_005881355.1 Betaproteobacteria bacterium | reverse complement strand
CGGCTTCTTTCCGACGAGCAGCTCGTAGAGCGACACGCCGAGCGAGTACATGTCGCTGTGGAAGGTGAGCCCCCTCCCCGCGATCTGTTCGGGCGACATGTAGTAGGGCGAGCCCATCGCGGCGGTCTGTACCGCGTGGCTCTTGCGCAGATAGGCCGCCCCGAAATCCGAGATCTTCACCTCCGTGCCTTCGGCGATCATGAGGTTCGCCGGCTTGATGTCGCGGTGGACGATGCCCTCGCGCGAGGCATACTCGAGCGCGCCGCAGCACTTGAAGCAGATCTGCAGCACGTCGGCCACCGGAAGCAACCTGTCCGGGGTGACATGCCTCGACAAGTCTCCTCCGGGAACGTATTCCATCGCGATGTAGCCCGAATCCTCCTGCACCACTGCGTCGAGGATCGCGGCGATATGCGGGTGCCGCAGCTTCCCGGCGAGCGACGCCTCGTTCTGGAACTGCGAGCGGTATACGGTGCCGAACTCGGGATCCCGGAAGACCTCGCGCTCGATCGTCTTGAGCGCGACTTCGCGCCCGGTGAAAGTGTCCCTGGCGAGGTATACCGTTCCGGTCGCGCCCTTGCCGAGCGCCCTCTGAATGTCGTATTTGCCGACTTGAAGGCTCAGGTCCATTGCTTCGCTCACGCGCTCTCCCAGCCCGCCGCCGCGATTCGAATTATGGATTGTGTCATAACCCGAGTGTGAAACGTCATGCATCGGGACTGGATCCTCAGACTCCGGGCCGATCAGGATACAGGCTTCATGTCGAGTGAGCATTTCGCGGAGACGAATCGCTGCGCCTTCGCCGGGCCGATGATCTCCACCCGCGCGCGATACCCTCGATTGGCCGGGCCTGACCCTGTTGCCCGGCGTTCCTTTCACCACACTATGGCAATCAGCGCTTTTGCCAATTGAAGCACGCCCGCAAGGAAAGAAAGAACCGCGGTGGCTTCTGCCCATGGAAAGTTTCTGCTCTTGGCAACCGTTTCCTGAATAATCGGAGCTTTCTTGGGTGGAGAAAAGAAATGGAACGACCGGATCATCGCCGGCATGACGCCCGCAACGAACAGAGCCAAGCATGCATAAAGATAGCTCATCCCTTTACCGGTCAGCCAAACTGCGAAGACTGCTACCGACAGCACCAGGAGAACGTTTTGATAGATATCTAGAAGGCCGTATGCTCTTCTGAGTCTCTCGTTGAGCCCTTTTGAGGAGATCCCTAAAGAACCGAGCAGATTGAGCGTTTCCTCAAAAACGCTCTTGCCCCAGCCGGTTTCGCTGTCCAAGACGCTCAGCGAGATGTGCCCACCTCGAAACTCAACGTGAAGCTCGCATCTGCGGTGTTCCGCCGACGTGAGCAGGAGCTCCACGCGCACCTGCTCAAGCTCAGCCAAGGAATGAGGATCGGTTACCTTCCAAGACTCAGGCCCTTCCAGATCGGTGATCTTTCCGGCGCTGACAGCCCTCGCCTTGATCTTCCTGGACGTCGTGGGCAGCCCCGGCTTGAAGTCGGCGAGTGCCTCCACAAGGGCTTTGAGGAGCGCCTTGGAGATGGTACGGGGCGCATAGGCCTCCCTGTACTGAGTCCGAACATTGGTCATTGGAGAATAAAAACCTCATCGTGGCACCTCCCTGCACCGCTTATGACCGACGCTGCAGACATTTCTCCTGTTATGGATCGCCTCATCGCCAGCAAGGTGACCCACACCATTATCGATCAGTTGCGCGCTATTCCGTTGTCATATTCTCCCTATACAAGGAATCTGGCACATTTATTCCTAGATAAAACACAAACCATCCCAAAAATCTCTCAATTTGTTAGATTTTCACAGCAGTGTCCGGTTATTACTATCAGGCTAAATTCGACGCGACGTCGTGGGAAGCGTCTACTGAAGGGCTTACGCGGCATTGACTTGGCGCCGACTTCAACGTGGAGAGCTGTCAGGACAAATCAAAAAGTTGCGATCCGAAAATTCGAGGTTACAACTCAACCGGACGCCACTGGGATTTGATGTCGCGAACGACGACGACAAAGGTCGGCGGGCTGGAGCCTTTCATTACCCCGAGCCAGGGCTCCGGGCGGAAGGTAGAAATATCTGGACGCCGCCGAAGCGGGTTACGCGGCGGTGATGGCGGACGCGCGCCGGTGTCTGCCTCGGCCCCCGGCAGCATCACTCCGGCGCGAATATCTATTTGTCCGCGAGGTCCTCTGCATTGGGCCAGATGTAGACCTTCAGGTCCCGATCGAGAATGCCAGCGGGCGCGACCCGGTTCACGTCGAACGAGGAAGCCATGCCGCGGAAGGCCCAGGCGAATTCCCGGCCGCTCGTCACGAATTTGACGACCTCGCCGCGCTCCACGGTGATCCACCTGGTCTTCGGATCGATGACGATGGTACGCTGCGCGGCCGCAGCTTGCGCCGGGCTGCCGAGCATGTCGCTTTCGGTCATCGTTGCGGTGGCGGCGAGGCTCGCGGCGGAAAGCGTCAATCCGGCCAGAGCCTGAACGAACAGTTTCATGGTGTTTTCCCTCGAAGTTGACATACGCTAACGATCGGCGGATCCGGAAGAAATTCACGCCGAGCGCAGGGGCACTATAGAATCTCGTTCTGAACGGGAAGCTAACCGGCTCATTACATTTCTGTCATTTTCGCCGTCCATGCGCAGCCTGGGTTCGGTCGTGGAAAAGAGGCACGCCGTGAAACCGAAACGCGTTTCGGGTCCGGCGCGATCGCGTATCGCGGCGGCGTTTCTTTTCGCCCTGCTTGCCGCAGCGGCTTCGGCGCAATACCCGACCCGGCCGGTGCGTCTGCTCGTGCCCAATCCCCCCGGCGGCGCGACCGACACGATCGCACGGGTGGTGGCCCCCAAGCTCGGCGAAGCGCTCGGTCAGCCGGTGATCGTGGAGAACCGCCCGGGCTCGAACGGCAACCTCTCGAGCGAGCTCGCCGCAAAAGCGGCGCCCGACGGGTACACGCTGCTCCTCGGCCAGGACAGTCAGATCGTCATCAGCCCGCACCTTTACGCAAATCTGCCGTTCGATACGTTGAAGGACCTCGTGCCCGTCGCCACGCTCGTCACCACCCAGATGGTGCTCGCGGTCAACTCGACAGTGCCGGCGAAGAACCTGCGGGAATTCCTAGATTACGCGCGCAGCGCCAACCCGCCGCTAGCCTATGCCTCGATCGGCAACGGCAGCCAGCACCATCTCACCATGGAAATGCTGAAAGCGCGCGCCGGCATCCAGCTCGTTCACGTGCCGTACAAGGGCGGCGGACCCGCGACCGTGGCTCTTCTCGCCGGCGAGGTTCCGGTCATGTTCGGCGGGAATTCCGTCACGGGACACATCAAGGCGGGAAAGCTGCGCGGGCTCGCCGTCGCGGGCAAGAAGCGCTCGGCGAGCTTCCCGGACCTTCCGACCTTGAGCGAGATCTTTCCGGGCTTCGAAGTCACGGCGTGGATCGGAATTTTCGCCCCCGCCGGAGTGCCGACGCCGGTGCTCTCGAGGCTGCACGGCGAGACTAACCGGCTGCTCTCCAGCGCAGACGTTCGCGAGAAGATCGGCAAGGTCGGCGGGCTGGAGCCTTTCATTTCCATGCCCGAGGAGTTCGCCGCGCTCATCCGCGCGGAGTACGTCAAGTACGGCGAGGTCGTGAAGGCCGTCGGCGCGAAGATCGATTAGAGCGCGCGCCGCGCGCGCGGCGCCGCCCGGGGAGGAGCGCTCGTCAGCGCGTGGCTTTCCAGCCGTCCGACTTCCCGGCGGTTTTGACCGTTCCTTCGATCGTGTTTCCGTTCACGCGGCCGCGATATTCGGCACCCGCGGCCAAGAACGAGATCTGATCGCCGCGCAAACCGCCCCGGGAAATCGGCGCGGCGACGTTTCCGGACTTGAGCGTTCCGGAGATCTTCTGGAACTCCTGCTTGAGCGTGAGCTCGCCCTGCGGGGTTTTCCACCGGCCTTCGACGCGCGCGGGCACGATCCACAGATAGGCCGTGCAGTAGGAGTCGCAACCGAGCTCGGCAGTCTCGTCCGGCTCCCACTCTCCCATCCTGAAGGTGTTCGAGACGACGCGCGTTCCGGGCTTCAGGGAAAGGATCGCGGGACGGAGCTTCAGGTTCAATTCGGTCAGCAGGAACAGGGTGATCACGGTGGCGCGGGAGAGATCGCTCTTGAAGATGTCGGCCTCGACGAAGCTCGCCTTGTCACTCACCCCAGCCCTGGCGGCGTTGCCTCTGGACAGCGCGACCATGTCCGGGTTGTACTCGACGCCCAGCGCACGCGCGCCGCGCTTCGCCGCCGTGATCACGGTGCGGCCGTCGCCCGAGCCGAGATCCATCACGAAGTCCCTGGAGGTCACTTTCGCCATGTCGAGCATCCTGTCGACCAGTTCCTGCGGCGAGGGCACCCAGACGACGTCCTTGCCCGACTGGCCGACCTCTGGCTTGTATTCCGCCTCCGGCGTCTGCGCGAAAGCGCAGACCGCGATCGCGGAAAAAATCAGCGTTGCGAGCGATCGGCCCGCGCAATGCCATGCAGTCGTCATTTTTCTGCTCCAGGTGGTTTTTGGGAAAAAGGAAAATTGCCGGCCGGCGGCACCGCTTCCGTCAACCCCGACGCGGCGCGATCAGTTCCCGTCTACAGCAGCGGGACCTTCGTTGCTCAGAATCGATTCAGACCAGAATGATGGCCCCGCCCCGCTCGGCTCGTCAACCCCTGCACGAGCTGGGAAGGTACTGCGGAGGCACGTCCGTGCCGTCGAGGGCGGAGCCGCACCGCCAACTTCTGACGAAACCCCCCGTTCCGTCCATCGGAGTTCCGGTGTTGTCGAGGGGCGTGAGAGTGAGATCCTTGGTGTTGAGCCGCCCGTCGTTAAACCCTTGCAGCGTTACCCTAATCTTCCCCCCGTCTTCGGTCAAGACCGAATCCACGTACTGGGAGGCATCCTTGTCGATTTCGCAGCCCCACAGGCCGGCGCCGGGCGAACTGCCTCCGGAAAGATAGACTTCCGTGATCATGTTGCGGCACGGGCCGAACGCCATTATCGCCTCGGACATCTTGGCGCGGACCGCGTTGGTCCGGACGGTCGGCAATACCAGGGCGGTGAGCACCCCCATGATCATGATCACGCCCATGACCTCGAGGATCGTGAACCCGGCCTGGTTGTTGGTTCTGCGCATAATTTCCCGTTTTCGGCTTGACCTTGGCCGGCGAGCGAGCGCCCGGTCTCCAGGTTGGCGCAAGCGTCGTGCCAGATCGCCTGCAGTCCGACAAACCTCTGATATCAATTATGAAACAGGTCGAATTCCAGGGCAAGAGAATCCCAGCCGACGCAACGCGCAAGCCCGTTTTCGGCAAAAACTGACGCGGCGTGTCGCAACCGGTCTTGGGCGCCCTCACTCGCCGCTCAGGCGGGCCTCCTTGACGACCCGCGCCCAGGTCGCCGTGTCCGCCCGGATCGCCGCCGCNNNCCGGCAGGCTCGGCGCCTTGCGAAGCGAGTTTTCCCTTCATCTCCGGGCTGCGCACGATCTTCGTCACCTCGGCGTTCAGCCGCTCGACGATCACGCGCGGCGTGCCCGCGGGCGCGAGCAGGCCGTACCACGGGCTCACCTCGTATCCGGGCAGCGCCGCTTCGTGCACCGTCGGTACTTCCGGAAGCTCCGGCGAGCGGCGCGCGCCGGTCACCGCGAGTGCACGCAATTTTCCGGACTTGATATGCGGCAGAAGCGGCGGGATGCCGAAGAAGGCCATTTGCACTTGGCCGCCCAGCAGATCGGCGCTGGCCGGCCCGGTGCCCTTGTAGGGGACATGCACGATGTCGATGCCCGCCATCACCGCGAACAGCGCGCCCGAGAGGTGCGGGGTGCTGCCCGGGCCGCCCGAGGCGTAGTTGAGCTGGTGCGGGCGCGCGCGGGCCAGCTCGATCAACTCCCTGACCGATCTTGCCGGAAGCGAAGGATGCACCACCAGCACGTTGGGGGCGCTCGCCATCAGGCTTACCGGCGCGAAGTCGCGCGCCGTGTCGTAGGGCGCGCTTCCGAGCAGCGGGTTGATGATCAGGCTTCCCGGGCCTGCGGATAGCAGCGTGTAGCCGTCGGCCGGCGCCTTGGCGACGAAATCGGTGCCGACGTTGCCGCCCGCCCCGGGGCGGTTTTCGACCAGGATCGGCTGGCCGAGCGCGTCGGAGAGTCGCCCTCCCACCAGGCGCGCGATGACGTCGTTCGGCCCTCCCGCGGCAAAGGGCACGACCAGGCGGACCGGACGCGAAGGATAATCCCGTGCAAAAGCGGAAAAAGCGAGGAGCGCAGCGCTGACAAGCGCGCAAATTTTTGTCATAGTCTGCATGAAAGTGCGGCCTCGCCCGATGTTAGCTTACTTGGGAAACCCCGTGAATTCGAGCAATAACCGCGCGCGCATCGTTTTCGTTTTCCTTTGGGCCGCGCTGCTCGCGTGCGCGAGCACGGCCGCCTCGGCGCAAGCCTATCCGGGCCGGCCGATCCACATCATCGCACCCTTCCCCGCAGGAGGCGGCTACGACTTCCTGTCGCGCCTGATCGGGCAGGAGATGTCCAGGACCTTCGGGCAGCCGGTCATCGTCGAGAACAAGTCGGGCGCCAACGGCAACATCGGCACCGACTTCGTCGCCAAGGCGCCGGCCGACGGTTACACGCTGCTCATGGGCGGCAACAGCCCGATTTCGCTCAACGTGAGTCTCTATCCCAAGCTGCCCTACGACCCGGTGAAGGATTTCGAGGCGGTCTCGCGGGTCGCGATGCAGCCCAATTTGTTCGCGGCGCATCCGAAAGTGCCGGTGAAGTCCGTCGCGGAGCTCATACAGCTCGCCAGGGCCAATCCGGGCAAGCTGACTTATGCGTCGAACGGCAACGGCAGCCCGCAGCACCTTGCTGCCGAGCAGTTGAAGCAGATGGCCGGAATCGATCTGGTGCACGTGCCCTACAAGGGCGCGGCGCCGACCGCCGCGGCGCTGCTGGCGGGCGAGGTGTCGGTCGCCTTCAACGTCATCCTGCTTCCGCTGCCGCACGTGCAGTCGGGCAAGCTGACCGGGCTTGCGGTGGCGAGCTCCAAGCGCTCGCCGCTCGCGCCCGACATCCCGACCCTGACCGAGCTCGGCTACCCGATCGACATCGACACCTGGTACGGCCTGCTCGCGCCCGCCGGCACGCCCAGGGACGTCATCGCGAAGCTGAACTCCGAAGTGATCCGGATCCTGAATTCGCGGGACATCAGGGACCGCACGCGCAGCCAGGGCATCGAGCTCGGGGGGAGCACCCCGGAGGAGTTCGCCGCGTTCATCAGGGCCGACATCGCCAAGTGGGGCAACGTGATCCGGGAGGCGCGGATCACCATCGACTGAAGGAAAATTCATCGTGATCCTCGACGTTTTCAACCACTTCATGCCGAAGTCGATTTTCGACCGGCTCGCCGCTCTCGTGCCCGGCCACGTCACGCTCACCGCGTTCCCGCAGCTCCCGACGCTCTGGGACGTCGAAGCGCGGCTTCGCATGATGGACGAGTTCGACGGGCTGCAGCAGGTCCTGTCGCTCGCCAATCCCCCGATCGAGATGCTCGGGCCGCCCGACAAGACGCCGGAGCTTGCGCGCATCGCGAACGACGGGCTAGCGGAACTCTGCCACAGGCATCAAGAACGTTTCCCCACCTTCGTCGCATCGATGCCCATGAACAACGTCGAGGCCTGCGTGCGCGAGGCCGACCGCGCGATCGGCGAGCTCGGCGCGAAAGGCATCCAGATCTTCACCAACGTGCTGGGCAGACCCCTGAGCGCCCCGGAATTCCGTCCGATCTTCCGGAACATGGCCCGGCACGACCTGCCGGTGTGGATCCACCCGATCCGCCGGCCCCAGTTCGCCGATTACGCTTCGGAGAAAACTTCCGAGAACGAGATCTGGTTCACTTTCGGCTGGCCGTACGAGACGACGGCATGCGTCACGCGGCTCATTTTCTCCGGGATCTACGACGAGCTGCCGAACCTGAAGATCATCACGCACCACATGGGCGGGATGGTGCCCTTCTACGCCGGCAAGATCGATCTCGGCTTCAACCAGATCTTCCACGGTACGACGAGGAAGAACCCGGTCGCGGAAAAGGCCGGGCTGAAGAAGCGGCCGGCGGACTATTACAAGATGCTCTACGCCGACACTTCGCTCAACGGCTCGGTGGCCGCGACGCGATGCGGGCACGAGTTTTTTACGACGGGCCACTGTCTGTTCGCCACCGATGCGCCGTTCGACGCCGAGCAGGGCCGGATGCTGATCCGCGAGACGATCAATGCGGTGAACGGCCTCGAGCTTCCGAAGACGGAGAGGGACCGCGTATTTGCAGGCAACGCGCGAGCGCTCCTGAAGCTCGATTGATGCGGACCCAGAACATCCGCGTCCGCTTGAGGGACGGCGAAATGGGCGCACACGTCGCTTTCCCCGCGCGCACGCCCGCTCCGGCGATCATCGCCATCATGGAGATCTGGGGCGTGAACGACACCATGCGCCGCCACGCGCAGGAATTCGCCGAAGCCGGATTCGTTTGCCTCGTGCCCGACCTGTTCTGGCGCCAGGAGCCGGGCGTCGAGCTGTACGACAAAAATCCGGAGGACGCGAAAAAGGCGTTCGACCTCTACTACGACTTCGACTACGACCTCGGCGTACGCGACATGGAGGACACGGCCGCGCACCTGAAGAAGCTGGCCGAATGCAGCGGCAAAGCCGGATCGGTGGGATATTGCCTCGGCGGCAAGCTCTGCTATCTGATGTGCTGCCGCACCGACATCGACTGTGCGGTCGCCTATTACGGTACGTATATAGAGCACCACATCCGCGAAGCGAAGAGCCTGCACCGGCCTTTCATGCTGCACATGGCGATGAAGGACCGCTGGGTGCAGGCCGAGGTGAACGAGCTGCTCGAGCGCAGGCTCTCGCCGAATCCTCTGGTGACGATCCACAAGTACCCGGGCGCCGATCACGCTTTTGCGCGCCACGGGGGCAAGACCTACAGCAAGCCCGAAGCGGACCGGGCGCTTGCGCTTTCGATCGATTTCTTCCGCACGCATCTGGGCGCATGAGCGGAGGCGCGCGGTGAACGACCTGAGCAGGCCCGA
>VBDM01000202.1:0-489 GCA_005881355.1 Betaproteobacteria bacterium | reverse complement strand
GCGTACTGGACGTATACAGCGGCACCGATTGCGCGGCCGACCGTCTCGGCCCGATCCCGCACAATCCCCTGCCCTCCACGAGGGACGACATGAAGCTCACCGGCCCCGGCGGCGGCAGGATCTTCGAGGGTCCTCACCCGCTCCTGCCTGCGGACAAAGTCCGCCACGTGGGCGAAGCCGTCGCGATGGTGATCGCCGAGACGAAGGACCAGGCCGCCGACGCAGCCGAAGCAGTAGAGGCCGAGTACGAAGAGCTGCCCTGGGTGACTCACTCCGAGGACGCGCTTTCTCCGGGAGCGCCCGCGGTCTGGGACGAGGCGCCGGAGAACGTGCTCGTGGACACGGTGTTCGGCGACCGCGAAGCGACCGATCGCGCTTTCACGGCGGCGGATCACGTCGTCAAGATGGACTTCCACATCGCGCGATGCACCGCCGTGGCGATCGAACCCCGCGCCGCGCTCGGCCACTATGACGCGGCAACCGGCCGTT
>VBDM01000194.1 GCA_005881355.1 Betaproteobacteria bacterium | reverse complement strand
TGAGACGGATTCTGAAGTCCGATTTCGCGCTCATTCTCCTCGACGTCCGGATGCCCGAGATGGACGGTTTCGAAACCGCCGCGCTGATCGGCAAGCTCAAGCGGTCCCGTCACACCCCCATTGTTTTCCTCACCGCGGCGGCCGAGGACACGCAATCGATGTCCCGGGGTTACGAAGTAGGAGCCGTCGATTACATCCCCAAGCCGGTGGATCCCGAGATCCTGAAATCGAAGGTGGCCGTGTTTGTCGACCTGTACACAAAAAGCGCGGAGCTCACGACCCAGATCATCCAGCGCAAGAGCGCGGAACGCGAGTTGTCCAAGGTCAACGAGGACCTCGATACCAAGATACGCGAGCGCACCGCGAGCCTGATCGCGGCGAACGACCTGCTCCGGAAAGAAATCGAGATGCGCGAGCGGGCCGAAGAGGACCTGCACAAGGCGAAGCAGGCGGCCGAGGCGGCGAATCTCGCCAAGTCGGAGTTTCTCGCCAAGTCGGAGTTTCTGGCCAACATGAGCCACGAAATCCGCACACCGATGAACGCCATCATCGGGATGACCGAGCTTGCCCTTCAGACGACTCTGACGCCTGAGCAGCGCGAGTACCTCGAACTCGTGAGGGTCTCCGGCGCATCCCTGTTGACGGTCATCAACGACATCCTGGATTTCTCGAAGATCGAGGCGGGGCGGCTGGAAGTGGAAACCGTCCCGTTCTCGTTGCGCGAGAGCGTGGGCGACACCATGAAGACGCTGGCGCTCGAGGCCCGCAAGAAGGGCCTGGAGCTCGCCTGCGAGATCGCTCCCGACACCCCCGACGCGTTGCTCGGCGACCCGGTCAGGTTGCGCCAGATCCTCTTCAACCTGGTAGGCAATGCCATAAAGTTCACCGAGCGAGGGCGTGTGGTCGTGCGGGTCCAGCCCCGGTCCTGCGACCGCGGCGAAGTGACCTGCCATTTCATCGTGAGCGACACCGGGGTCGGGATCGACGAGGAAAAGCAGACGATCATCTTCGCGCCGTTCCTGCAGGCCGACACTTCTACCACGCGCATCTACGGCGGCACCGGACTGGGCCTGACGATCTCGGCGCGCCTGGTGGGAATGATGAACGGAAGGATCTGGGTCGAGAGCGAGCCGGGCAAGGGAAGCACTTTCCACTTCACGGTTCGGTTCGGCTTGCAGGCGCGGCCGGAGCCGATGAAGGCGGTTCGCTCCGTGTCCGGCGCCTTGACCCTCGGGGAACCCCGGCCGGCGCCGGGGGCGTGGGGTTCCGCGGCAGGAATCAGACGGCAACTGGACATTCTGCTGGTCGAGGACAATCCCGTAAACTGCAGGCTCGCCCAGCAGGTCCTTGAGAAGGCGGGTCACAAAGTCGTCGCAGCCGACAACGGCGCAGCCGCGCTGGAGGCGCTCGAGCGCAAGCGTTTCGACCTCGTCCTCATGGACGTGCAGATGCCCAGAATGGACGGAATTGAAACCACTCTTGCCATCCGCAACAGGGAAAAAATTGCCGGCGAACATGTTCCCGTCATCGCGTTGACCGCTCACGCAATGGCGGGCGACCGCGAGCGCTGCCTGCAGGCGGGGATGGACGGCTGTCTGATCAAGCCTATCCAGCCTGCGACGCTTCTCGAAGCCATCGAGAGGCTGCAGTTTGTCCCCGCGGGGGGTTCGAAATCGGCGCGCGCCGAAAAAGTCATACTCGATCGCGCCGCGCTGCTGGACCGGGTCGACGGCGACGTGCAGTTGCTCGGCGAGGTCGTGGGGCTGTTCCTGCAAAGCTGCGGCAAGCTCATGGCGAACGCCTGCGAGGCGATGGCAACCGGCGATACCGACGGATTCGCCTACGACGTGCACACCTTGCACGGGATGCTCCGCAGCCTTTCGGCGGGTGCGGCTCAAGAAGCGGCGGGAAGACTGCAGGAGCTGGATTTGACAAATGAGGGGGAAAAAGCGCAAGCGCTCTTTGCATTGCTCGACCAGGAAGTGCAAGCGCTCAAGACGGAGTTCGCGAAACTGATAAACGAAGCGGCCGTCCCGTCGGGAGCGGCGTAAGCGGTGGGAGCGGCTTCGACGCGACGAAAAAAAACCCCGGCGAGCGCCGGGGTCGCCTGCCCACATAAGCACCGGGAGGGGGGTGCACGCGTGAGCAGAACGCAGTTCATGATAATGAGTTGAGCTTTCATATGCTATAGCGGGATCGTGATTTTTTCGTCGTCATCCGGTGACTCGAGGTAGTCGTTTTACTACGCTTACGGAGTACCGGATTTGAGGCACTTCGGTGCACGTCGGGGGATCCTGCAAGAAAGATCCGGGGAAGGACCTGTAAGGAATTTCCCTACAGCGATGGATATCGCCGACGTAGCCAAGACTCCGGAGACAGCAAGAGGACAGTTTCCGACCTATGCCAGCGTCATGTGGTCCGTCCAGACCATTCGGAATGGACGCAGTTCTTAATCGCGCTTTGAGCAAGAGGACAGTTCCGACCTATGCCAGCGTCATGTGGTCCGTCCAGACCATTCGGAATCGACGCAGTTCTTAATCGCGCTTTGCTATCAATTAATTTCACGGCCGGTCAGCCAGCGGAAGCAGTGCTGGGTTTGCCGGGCGCTGGAACCGGACGGAGGGGGACAGAAATCTCGCACCCTGTGGACATGTTGTACAAAATCACCGTCGAACCGGATTATTTGAACGCGGAACTGTTCAATCGGGAGACGATGGACGAGACACGGGAGTTTCTGCAGGTCGTGGCTAACGCCGCGGTGAAGCATCAGCGCTCGCGGGTGCTGATATCCGTTCACGCCTCGAACCCGGTCTTCACGGTCGAGAGGTCGGGGTTTCTCGCGTACTTCAAAAAACTTACCGCTGATCCCTCGCACAAGATCGCCTTGCTGGGCGACTCCGTGGAACTCGGCATCTCCCATCAATACATCGAATTCATAGGGCGACAGCACGGAGTCAGAGTCCAGAGCTTTCAGGACGAAGCCGAGGCGCTTCAGTGGTTCAACGCGGAAACGTTGGTGAAGTGACCGCCGTTCCGCGAAACCGGCCTTATCGGTCCTATCGGCTTCCCTTGGTCCCATCGCGGGCCTAAAGTCCGTTGCAAAAATGAGAGGGGAGGTTCCCTCTTTGGCCCGGCGGGGGAATTCCGCGGCCCGCTGTCCCCTTTTCGGCCTACCCCATGTGTTCTCTCCTTTCTTATATTGATAGTATGACGTGAGCATAACACTCCACCTTGGATTTCCAGGGCGAACCTCATGGCCACGATCCTTATCGTCGAGGAGCGCCCCGTCAATCGGCGCTTCGTGGCGACCCTGCTCCAGGACCGCGGCCATCGCTTGTTCCAGGCTACCGACAGCGAGGGAGCGCTGAGGATCGTCCGGGCTGAAAAACCCGATCTGGTGCTGATCGACGTCCTTGCGCCGAGCATGGATGGTTGCCAGTTTGTGCTGAACTTGCGCTCGGAGCCGGGGCTGGTGCAGCCGCGAGTGGTGTTTCGAGCCGCCGCCTATATCGAGGCCGAAGCTCGCGCCCTGGCGAGCGCCTTTGGCGCTTCTTTCGCCGCGAAGCCTGCGGACCCCGAGACCCTGCTCGCGGTCGTCGATGCGGCACTCGCCGCGCCGCCACCGCCGCCGGGGGAGCCGCATCCCGAACACCCATCCATCGACACCTTGCTGCGGCCGATCGCAAGGAAGATCCACAGGCACACGGCGATTTTGGAAAGACAGAACGCCGAGCTCGATCGCGGCATCACCGAGCGCGACGCGCAGCTCGAGGTGGCGAGGGCCGCTCTGGAACAGGAGATCAGGAAACGGTTATTGGCGGAGCAGGAGCTGACGCAGGCAAACCTTCGCCTGCGAGACCAGGCTGCGCGCGACGGGCTCACCGGCCTCTATAACCGCCGCTACTTGGAAGAGTCGCTCGGCCGGGAAGAAAGCCGCGCTCGACGCAGCGGCCAACCCCTCGGCGTGATGATGATCGATATCGACGGCTTCAAGCGGTTCAACGACACTCTCGGCCACGCGGCGGGCGACGCGGTATTGCGCGCGATAGGCCAGTACCTGCCGTCGGCGGCCCGCGGCGAGGATATCGCCTCCCGCTACGGCGGCGAAGAGTTCGTGCTGGTGATGGCCCAGGCCCCGCAAGCCACGGTCCGGGAGCGGGCCGAAAAGCTCCGCCGGGGCGTGAACGAGCTCGAGATCGAGTACGAGGGTCAGCGGGTCGGACCGGTCACGGTCTCCGTGGGCATCGGGATATTTCCCGACCACGGCGACAGCGGACAGGAGGTGTTGCGGGTCGCCGACGTCGCCCTCTATCGGGCCAAGCAGTCGGGCCGGAACTGTGTGGTCATCGGGGACAAGGCGAAAACCTGACCTCGGCGCGGGTCAGGTGCGGGGTTCGTATACGACGAAGTGGTAGGCGAAACCCTCGGGGCCGTCGAGAACGCGCGACTCGCGCGCGACTTCGCGCCATCTCGAGCGGTCGAAGCCGGGGAAGAACGTGTCTCCCTCGAACGATCGGCAGGGCAAGCGCGTAGATCTCGGCGCCGCCGATGACGAATGCGTCCTGGGGCTCGTGCACCGAGGCGAGCGCAGCCTCGATCGAATTGACCGTGCGGCAGCCGGGATGGCTCCATTCGCGCGAGCGCGTGACGACGATATTGTCCCGGCCCGGCAGGGGTTTCCCGATCGAATCGAAAGTTCTTCGGCCCATAACGACGGCGTGGCCGAGCGTCAGCCGCCGGAAACGCTTCAGGTCCTCCGGCAATCGCCAGGGCATCCGGTTCTTGCGTCCGATCGCTTGATTGCGCGCCACCGCCGCGATGATGGAGACGCGCGGAACGGGGGCCATTGGAAGTCGAAACGGGGCGCAGCAGCCACGGGAAGAGGAACTCGGGCATTATACCGGCGATGAAAATCGGGCTCGATTTCCCCCAGCGCTATTACCCCAGATCGTTCCTGAGCCT
>VBDM01000193.1 GCA_005881355.1 Betaproteobacteria bacterium | reverse complement strand
ATCCGCCCGCATTTCCTGTTCAACAGCCTGAACGCGGTGCTTTCGCTGATTCGCAAGGAGCCGAAGCGCGCCGAAGCCGCGCTGGAAGACCTCGCGGAGCTGTTCCGCACCGTGATGGCCGACAACCGCGAGCTGATCGCGCTCGGGGACGAGCTGTCGCTGTGCCGGCGGTATCTCAACCTGGAGCAGCTGCGCCTGGGCGAGCGGCTCAGGGTGCAATGGCGGCTGGGACCGGCCGTCGAGCAGGCCCTGGTCCCGCCGATGCTCCTGCAGCCTCTGGTGGAAAACGCCGTCTACCACGGCATCGAGCCCGGGGTCGCCGCGGGCGTCATCGAAGTGCGCATCGAGCGCCGGGGCGACCGCCTGCGGTTGCAGCTATCCAATCCCTACCATGAGGACTACCAGCACCGCCAGGGAAATCGCATGGCGCTTGACAATATCCGCGAGCGCCTGCAGCTGCACTTCGACGTCGAGGCGAGTGGCCCGTGACCCAGCTCAAGGTCATCATCGTCGACGACGAGCAGCCGGCGCGCAATCGGCTGCGCGAGCTGCTCGAGGACTGCCGCGGGGAGCTGCCGCATCGGGTCGCGGGCGAAGCGGCGAACGGCGTGGAGGGCCTGAAGGCGGTCACGGCGGCGGAAGCCGACGTCGTCCTGGTCGACATCCAGATGCCCGAGATGAGCGGAATCGAATTCGCGCGGCATCTGCAGGTGCTGGAGCGGCCGCCCGCCGTGATTTTCGTGACCGCGCACGACCGGTACGCGGTCGAGGCGTTTGAAGTCAACGCCGTGGACTACCTGACCAAGCCGGTGCGCGCGGCGCGGCTGCTCGCGGCGCTGAAAAAAGCCGCAAGCGGCGCGCGGCTCGCGCGCGGGGTGCTCGAGAGCATCGATCCGGCTCCGCGGCGCTACTTCAGCGTCGCCGAGCGCGGTCGGGTGACGCTAGTTCCCGCGTCGGAGGTGATTTACCTGAGAGCGGAGCTGAAGTACGTCACGCTGCGCACCCGCGAGCGCGAGCATCTCGTCGAGGAGTCGCTCCAGCAGCTCGAGCAGGAATTCGGCGGCATGTTCGTGCGGATTCACCGCAACTGCCTGGTGGCGCGGCGCCTGATCCGCGGTGTTGAGCAAGGCGCCGAAACCGAGGGCGAGATCGGATGGTCGGTGATCCTGGAGGGCTGCGAGGAAAAGCTGCCGGTGAGCCGCAGGCAATGGGCGCAGGTCAAGTCGCTCGTAACTTGAAGAGCAGGACGTGGCTCGCGCACTGGAACGAATCGTCATTGCCTCGCGCCGGAGCCGGCTCGCGATGTGGCAGTCCGAGCACGTAGCGGGCGAGCTGCGGCGCCTCTATCCGCGCTGCGAGGTGAGCATCCTCGGCGTCACGACGCGCGGCGACCGGATCGTCGATCGGCCGCTCGCCCAAATCGGCGGCAAGGGCCTTTTCGTGAAGGAGCTCGAGGCCGCGCTCGAGGACGGGCGGGCCGATCTCGCCGTGCACTCCGCGAAGGACGTTCCTATGCGTCTGCCGCGGGGGTTTTGCCTGGCGGCCTTCACGGCCAGAGAGGATCCGCGCGATTGCCTTGTGTCAAACGTGAGCGCGAGCCTCGAGGCGCTGCCGCGAGGGAGCATCGTCGGGACTTCCAGCTTGAGGCGCGAGTCGCAGCTGCGCGAGCGCCATCCGGGGCTCCAGGTGAAACCGCTTCGCGGCAACCTGGACACGCGCCTGGCGAGGCTCGATCGCGGAGAGTGCCAGGCGATCGTGCTCGCCGCGGCGGGACTCAAGCGGCTCGGCCTTGCCGCTCGAATCCGCGCTTTGCTCGAGCCCGAGCAGTGCTTGCCCGCGCCCGGGCAGGGTTCGCTCGTCATCGAGTGCCGCGAGGAGCGAGGCGAGCTGCGCGAGCGGCTCGCCCCGCTTGACGATGCCACCACTTCCGCTTGCGTGCTCGCAGAGCGCGCGTTGAGCCGCGCGCTGTCGGGCGACTGCCAGCTGCCGCTCGCGGCGTACGCCGTCGCGAGCGGCGCGCAGATCCGCCTGCGCGGCCTCGTGGCGATGCCCGACGGCAGCAAGGTGGTGCGCGCCGAGCTCAAGGGGCCGATCGCCGCGCCCGAAAAACTGGGTGAAGCGCTCGCCGCCAACTTGCGCTCGCTCGGCGCAGACGCGATTCTCGCCGCCCTGTCATGAGCTCGGGGCCCCTTTCGGGCCGCGGTATCGTGATCACGCGCCCGCGCGAGCACGCGCTCGCGCTCGCCGAGCGCATTAGCGCGGCGGGCGGGGACCCGGTCCTCTTTCCGACGATCGAGATCCTGCCCGCGGAAAATCCCGCCGCCGCAGAGAATCTCATCGCGCGGCTGGCCGAGTTCCAGCTCGCGATTTTCGTCAGTCCGACCGCGGCGATACGGGGATGCGGGATGGCCGGGGCGAACCGGGCTTGGCCCAGCGGCCTGCGCGTCGCGGCCGTCGGGGCCGGAACCGCACAGGCGCTCGAAGAGCGGGGATTCCATGCGGTGATCGCCCCGGCAGACGAGGCCGACAGCGAGGCGCTCGCCGCGCTCCCAGAGCTGCAGGACCTGCGCGGCCGCTCGGTCGTGATCTTTCGCGGGCAGGGAGGCCGCGAATGGCTGCGAGCGAGGCTCGAAGCGCGCGGAGCGCGAGTCGAGTACGCCGAATGCTACCGCCGCGCCCGGCCGGACGCCGACGCCGGCGGACTCCTCGCACGCTGGCAGGGCGGCGGGATCGAGGCGGTATCGATCACCAGCGCCGAAGGCCTCGCGAATTTCCTCGAGATGCTGGGCCCGACCGGCGCGGGGTACCTGCGCGCGACCCCCGTGTTCGTTCCGCATCCGCGGATCGCGATTGCCGCAGAGCGAGCCGGCGTTCGCAGAATCATCGTCACCGGGCGCGGTGACGATCAGACCGTCGCGGAGATGGCGGATTTCTTTGCTAAAGTATGAACGCTTTCGATCGGTGATCCCTTATGGAAGACCGCGCTCCACCTGCTTCAGGAACCCAGCCGTCCAGGCGTCGGTTCGCCTCGCCCGCGGCGGTCGGATTGGGCCTGCTCACGCTGATTCTCGCCTGGCTGTGGTACGACAGCCGCGGCCAGATGAGCGACTTGCGTGAGGAAATCGTGCGCCGCGTGCGCGACAGCGAGACCGACAGCCGCGACGCGCGCTTCGGAGCGAGGCAGGCGCAGGAGGCGATGCGCGACACGCAGGCGAAGCTCGCGCTGCTCGAGCAGAAGCTCGCCGAATCGCAGAACCATCAGGGCGCGCTCGAGGCGCTCTACCAGGATCTGTCGCGCAGCCGCGACGAATGGGTGCTCGCCGAGATCGAGCAGATCCTCACCATCGCCTCGCAGCAGCTGCAGCTCGCCGGAAACGTCCAGGCCGCGTTGGCGGCGCTGCAGATGGCCGATGCGCGCCTCGCGCGCTCGGACCGCCCGCAGTTCGTTCCTCTGCGCAAGGTTTTCGCCCGCGATATGGAACGCATGAAGACCGCGCCCCATCTGGATATTTCGGGATTCGCGGCAAAGCTCGACCAGACGATCGCGAGCGTCGACTCGCTGCCGCTCGCGCAGGACGCGCGTCCCGAGGCGGCCGCCGTCACGGCGCGCGAACCGGAGGGATTTTGGAGGCGGCTCGGGGCGGAGCTGCTCGCCGAGCTCACGCAGCTCGTGAGGATACAGAAGGTCGGAGGTGCCGACCCCGCGTTGCTCAGCCCGCCGCAAGAGTTTTTCCTGCGCGAGAACTTGAAGCTGCGCCTGCTGAACGCGCGGCTTTCGCTCCTTGGGCGCGACGAGGCGGCTTACCGGAACGACCTGAGACTCGCGGCAAGCTGGCTCGAGCGCTACTTCGACACCCGGTCCAAGGCGGTCGCGGCGGTGGCGGGGACCCTGAAGCAGCTCGGCTCGGGCGGCGCGGGCGTCTCGCTTCCGACGATCGGCGAGAGCCTCGCTGCGGTGCGCGGCTACAAGGCGTCGCGGGAGCGGGCAGGGCGATGAAGGGCCTGTTGTGGCTGCTCGCCGCGTCCGCGCTTGCAGTCGCGCTCGCGCTCGCGCTGCGGGGCAACGACGGCTACGCGCTGTTCGTGCTTCATCCGTGGCGCGCCGAGATCTCGCTCAATCTGCTTGCCGTGCTTCTCATCGTCGCCTTTGCGGCAGGCTACTTCCTGGTCAGAATGGTATGGCATACGCTGCGGCTTCCTTCCCATGTCCGCGCTTTTCGCGAACGCCGGCGGGACGAGCGAGGGCGCGCCGCGGTGCTGGGGGCAATGCAGGCGCTGTTCGAGGGCCGCTTTGCGAGGACCGAGAAGCTGGCCTCCGAGGCCAATGATCTCGGTGCGGCGCGGGGTCTTGCGAGCCTTCTTGCCGCGCGCGCGGCGCAGCGGCTGCGCGAATTCGGGCGGCGCGACCAGTGGCTCGAGCGGGCGAAGGACTGGAGGAACGGCGTTTCGACGAAGCGCGGGCCGTGCTGCGCGAGCTGAACGCGAGCGGACCTAGAGACGCCACAACGCTCTTGCTTCTGCTTCGCGCGGAGCAGGGCCTGGCGAACTGGGACGAAGTCATCCGCACGGCCAAGTCGCTCGAGAAGCTGAACGCCATGCCGCCGGAGGCGCTCGAGAGCATCCGCGTCAACGCGCACGTCGCGCTGTTTTCGCGCAGGGCCCACGATCTGAAGGACTTCGCTCGGCACTGGGACGAGGTGCCGGCGCCCGAGCGCACGCATCCGAAGATCGCGGCCGCGGCTGCGCGCGCCTTCATTCGGCTGGGAGATTGTCGCAGAGCGCACCGGATCATCGAGGAAGCGCTCGAGCGGAATTGGGACGGGCCACTCGCGCTCCTTTACGGCGAATGCACCGACGAGGACGCGCTCGAGCGGCTCGAGCGCGCCGAAAAGTGGCTGAGCGGGCGTCCGGGCGAAGCAGAGCTGCTGCTGACGCTCGGGCGCTTGTGCGTTCAGCGCGAGCTGTGGGGAAAAGCGCAGAGTTACCTCGAAGCGAGCCTCGCGACGCAGCCGAGTCAGGCGGCGCACCTGGCGCTCGCCGGTTTATTCGAGCGCCTGGGGCGGACCGACGAGGCGAGCCGGCATTTTCGCTCGAGCGCCGCCCCTGGCTTGACGCGCGGGGCTTCGGACTGAACGCGCCTCGCCCGGTCCGGGCTCAAATGCCCAGGCCGGCGAGCTGCTTCTCGGGATAGCGCGTGCCCGATGCGGCCCCCGGTGGAAACGCCTTTGCGAGCTGCGCGATTTCCGCGGCGCTCAAAGCGATCTCGGCTGCCAGGGCGTTCTGTTCGAGGTAGCTGCGCCGTTTCGTGCCCGGAATGGGCACGATGTCCTCGCCTTGAGCGAGCAGCCATGCGAGCGCGACCTGCGCGGACGTGGCCTTGTGCGCTCTAGCGATCGATTCGAGCGGCTGAAGTAGCTCGACGTTGTGCTTGAGGTTGTCGGGATTGAATCGCGGATGATCGCGACGCCGGTCCTTCGGCTGGAGCGCGTCGAGCGTCTTGATAGTGGCGGTGAGAAAGCCGCGCCCCAGGGGCGAGTAGGCCATGTAGCCGATTCCGAGCTCGCGGCAGGCGGGCAGGATGTCCTTTTCCACGTCGCGCGACCACAGGGAATACTCGGTCTCGAGCGCGACAAGCGGATGCACCTTGTGCGCGCGGCGGATCGTCTGCGCGCCCGCCTCGGAAAGCGCGAGATAGCGCACCTTGCCCTGATCGACCAGCCTCTTCATCGCGCCCACCGTGTCCTCGATCGGGACCTTGGGGTCCACGCGGTGCAGTCCGTAGATGTCGATCACTTCCACGCCCAGGCGCTTGAGCGACGCGTCGCACGCCTGCGGCACGTAGCCGGGGTGTCCCCCCGAGAGGCCTTCCGGCAGCTTGAAGCCGCTCAGTCCCATGTTTCCAAATTTCGTGGCGACCAGCACCGCGCTGCGCTTGCCCTTGATCGCGCGCCCGACCAGCTCTTCGTTGGCGCCCGCCGCGTAGGCGTCCGAGGTGACGATGAGATTGACTCCGAGATCGATCGCGCGGTGAATGGTCGCGATCGACTCGGCTTCGTTCGGCTCGCCGTAGATTCCTGTCATTCCCATGCAGCCCAGACCCAGCGCCGGAACGGCGGGCCCGTGCTTTCCGAGCTTGCGTTTTTTCATCGAGGTCTTCTCCGTTGTGGTGATTCAGTCTTTCGCCAACCAGTCCCTCGGGCGCAGGAATTCCTGATAGAGCCTCTCCTCCTCGCTCGACGGAGCCGGTTTCCAGTCGTAACGCCACTTCACGAGCGGAGGCAGGGACATCAGGATCGATTCCGCGCGACCGCCCGACTGCAGCCCGAAAAGCGTCCCGCGGTCGTAGACGAGGTTGAACTCGACGTAGCGGCCGCGGCGGAAGGCCTGGAAGTCGCGCTCGCGCTCGCCGTAGGAGAGGCTCCGCCTGCGCTCGAGAATCGGAAGGTAAGCCGGCAGAAAATGCTCGCCGACGCTGCGCGCGAGATCGAAACAGAAGTCGAAGCCTTTCTCGTTCAAGTCGTCGAAGAAAATTCCGCCGATCCCGCGCGGTTCTCCGCGGTGCTTGAGGAAAAAGTACTCGTCGCACCAGCGCTTGAAACGGGGATAACGGTCCGGTCCGAACGGATCGAGGGCCTCCCGACAAGTCAAGTGGAAGTGGCGGGCGTCCTCCTCGAACCCGTAGTAGGGAGTCAGATCCATTCCGCCGCCGAACCACCATGCTGGCTCGCTTTGCGCCCTCGTCGCGACCAGAAGCCGCAGGTTCATGTGGACGGTCGGGATATACGGGTTGCGCGGATGCAGCACAAGCGACACGCCCATAGCCTCGAAAGCTCGGCCGGCGAGCTCGGGCCGGGAGGCGCTCGCCGAAGGCGGGAGCCGCTCGCCGCGGACCCGCGAGAAATTCACTCCGCCGCGCTCGAATTCGCCGCCATCCTCGATAATGCGGCTCTCGCCGCCGCCGCCTTCGCTCCGTTCCCAGCGGTCGCTGCGGAAGCTATGACCGTCAACGCGCTCCAGCTCCGCGACGAAGCGGTTCTGCAGCTCAAGAAAGTACTCGGCTACCGCATGCGGGTTCATCGGCAGGGTCTGCGCTTAATGTTTTTTTGCGGCAACGGCGCGGTACCCGATGTCGCGCCGGTACTGCATGCCGTCGAAGCGGATTCCCT
>VBDM01000192.1 GCA_005881355.1 Betaproteobacteria bacterium | reverse complement strand
TTCTTCGGCCATGCCCGCAAGCACCGGCTGGATGATTTCGCGAACCACGCGGGCGTGCAACTCGGGGGTGACGACCGGCGCCGGCGAATACGCTCCCATGCCGCCGGTATTGGGTCCGCGGTCGCCGTCCAACAGGCGCTTGTGATCCTGGCTGGTCGCGAGCGGCAGGACGTGCTCGCCGTCGGCGAGCACGATGAAGCTCGCCTCCTCGCCCTCCAAGAATTCCTCGATCACGACGCGGCTACCCGCCGCGCCCATCGCGCGCTCGACCAGAATCCGGTCGATCGCCTGATGGGCCTCGGATGGGCTCGCGGCGACGATCACGCCCTTTCCCGCCGCAAGGCCGTCCGCTTTCACCACGATCGGTGCGCCGCGCGCGTCGACATAAGCGTGCGCCGCCCGGGGCTCGTCGAAGCCCGCAAATGCCGCGGTGGGAATCCGGTGCCGCGCCATGAATTCCTTGGCGAACTGCTTGGAGCTCTCGAGTCGCGCGCAGGCCCGCGTCGGGCCGAAGATTCTCAAGCTCTTGGAGCGGAACAGATCGACGATCCCTTCGGCAAGCGGCGCCTCGGGCCCCACTACGGTGAGGTGGATATTCTCGGCAAGGGAGAATTCGGCGAGCTTGTCGATCGCGGAGATCGCGAGGTTTTCGAGCCCCGGCTCGCGCGCGGTGCCGCCGTTGCCCGGAGCGACGTAGACCTTCTGCACTCGCGGGCTTTGCGCGAGGCGCCACGCGATCGCGTGCTCCCTGCCGCCGGAGCCGATAACCAGAAGCTTCATGCATCAATGCCGGAAATGCCGCACGCCTGTAAATACCATCGCGAGCCCCAGCTCATTAGCCGCCGTGATGACTTCATCGTCGCGCATGCTGCCCCCGGGCTGGATGACCGCTTTGGCGCCGGCCTGGGCGACCGCATCCACGCCGTCGCGAAACGGAAAGAACGCGTCCGAGGCCACCACCGATCCCGCGAGCGACAATCCCGCATTTTGCGCCTTGAGCACGGCGACCCGGGCGGCGTCGATGCGGCTCGTCTGGCCAGCGCCGATGCCGAGCGTGCGGCCGCGCGCGCAGAACACGATGGCGTTCGACTTGACGTACTTCGCCACGCGCCACGCGAACAGCAGATCGGCGATCTGTGCCCGGGTGGGCTTGAGTCGGGTGAGGGTGCGAAGGTCCGAGCTCTGCACGTTGCGCGCGTCTGGAGATTGCACCAGCAACCCGCCGCCTATCCGTTTGAGGTCGTACGTCTGCGCCGCGCGCGCGAGGCTCGCCGACAACACCCGCACGTTCGGCTTGGCGGCGAAGACCTTGCGCGCCTCGGTGTCGAATTCAGGCGCGATCACGACCTCGACGAATTGCTTGGACACCGCGGCGGCGGCCGGCGCGTCAAGGCCACGGTTGAAGGCGACGATGCCGCCGAACGCCGAGGCGGGATCCGTGGCAAAGGCGCGCTCGTACGCTTCGAGGAGCGAGTCTCCCACTGCCGCGCCGCAAGGATTGGCGTGTTTGACGATCACGCAGGCGGGCTCGTCGAGCGTCTTCACGCATTCCCACGCGGCGTCGGCATCGGCGATGTTGTTGTAGGAAAGCTCCTTTCCCTGAATCTGGGTATGGCCGGCGATTCCACCGGGAA
>VBDM01000191.1 GCA_005881355.1 Betaproteobacteria bacterium | reverse complement strand
CCACGCCGAGGATGACTTGCTCGGCTCTCGGCAACTTCGCGGCAGCAACGCCAAGCGGAATGCCGACGGCGACGCTCGCCGCAAGCGAAACGAATACGAGAAACAGGTGCTCGCCCGTGAGGCGCAAGAAATCCGGACCGAACAATGCGCCCAGAAAATTTCTCCGCACCGCACTCTGTGGCCTGCCGTCCGAGTCGAGGAGCGCCGCCGCTTCGGCGAAGCTCTTCCCTTCCAGCTCCGCCGCGGCGTTCATGCGGATCATGCGGAGCTCGTCGATGCGGCCTTCGAGCTTCTCGAGCGCGCGCCACGCTTCGGGAAAGCGCCGCGGCACCTCCAGCCGGTAGAGCAGCACCGCGTCGTAGCGCGGAAAGAAGCCTCTGTCGTCCCCGAGCACGCGGAGTTTGTACCGCTCGATCTTGGCGTCGGTCGAGTAGATGTCCATCACGTCGATCTTCCCCGCCGCGATCGCCTCGTAGGCAAGGCCGTGATCGAGACCCGATGGCGTGGCGTACGGCAAGCCGTAGGCTGCCTTCAACCCCGGCCAGCCGTCGGCGCGGCCGATGAACTCCTGCGACAGGCCGAGCTTGAGCCCGGCGTGCTTCGCGAGATCCGAGAGCGAACGGATGCCGAGCGCCTGTGCGCGCTCCTCGCGCATCGCGAGCGCGTAGCTGTTGTTGAAGCCGAGCCGCACGGCGACGCCGAGGCCCTGGGAGCTGAGCGCGCGGTTCAGCTCATCCATCCCGGAATGGCCTTCGAGCTTGAGAATCTCCTTGGCGATCGTTCCGGTGTACTCGGGATAAAGATCGATCGAGCGCGCCTTCAGCGCGGCGAAAACGATGCCCGTGCTCCCGAGTCCCGGCTTGTGCTCGACCGCCGTGATCCCCTCAACCTGGCGCTTCAGCACCTCGCCGAGGATGTAGGACTCGGTGAAGCGCTTGGAGCCGATCTTGAGCGTGTCGGCCTGCACGGGGAGCGCCAACAGCAACGCGAGGAGCGGCACCCAGTTTCTCATTGGGCGATCGCGGGCGAGATCTCGCCGAGGAACTGCAGCGCCGCAAGCCGCGCATACAGTCCCTCCCCGCGCACCAGCTCCGCGTGCGTGCCGGTGGCAATCACCCTGCCCTGGTCCATGACGACGATGCGGTCGGCGTTCTTCACGGTGGCGAGCCGGTGGGCGACGACGAGCGTGGTGCGGCCCTGCATCAGGCGCTCGAGCGCCATCTGCACGTAATGCTCGCTTTCGGCGTCGAGGGAACTCGTCGCCTCGTCCAGGAGCAGCACCGCGCGGTCGGCGAGCAGCGCGCGGGCGATCGACAGGCGCTGGCGCTGGCCGCCGGAGAGTCTCACGCCGCGCTCGCCCAGGAATGAATTCATCCCCTCGGGCAGGCGCTCGATGAACTCGCTCGCGTAGGCCGCCTTGCAGGCGGCGATGACCTCGGCGTCGCTCGCCTCCGGTCGGCCGTAGCGCACGTTCTCGGCGACGCTCGCTGCGAAGATCACCGGGTCCTGCGGAACGAGCGCGATGCGCCTGCGCACCGCCTTGGGGTCAGCCTTCTTCAGCTCGACGCCGTCCAGGGTGATCGCGCCGGCGTCGGGATCGTAATAGCGCAACAGCAGCTGGAACGCAGTGGACTTGCCGGCGCCGGAAGGCCCCACCAGCGCGACCTTCTCGCCGCGCGAAACGGAGAGAGAAAAATCAGAGAGCGCCGCGGTGTCGCGGCGCGAGGGATAGTGAAACGTGACGCGCTCGAAGCGCACTTCTCCGCGCGGAGGCTCGGGAAGCGGCTGCGGGCTCGCCGGCGCGCGGATGGCCGGCTCGGTCGCGAGCAACTCCATCAGGCGCTCGGTCGCGCCCGCCGCGCGCTGCAGATCGCCGATCACTTCGGACACCGCGCCCACCGCTCCGGCGACGAGCACCGCGTAGAACACGAAGGCCGAGAGCTCGCCCGCGCTGATACGCCCGGCGAGCACGTCGTGGCCGCCGATCCAGAGTATGACGCCCACCGCGCCGAAGGCGAGGAGCATCACCAGCGCGACCAGGAGCGCCCGCTGGCCGATGCGCCTCACCGCGGTGCCGAAGGCCTGCTCGACGCGCTCGCCGAAGCGTTCGCGGTCCTCGGCCTCGTGGCCGTAGGACTGCACCGTGCGGATCTCGTGCAGGGCCTCGTCGATATAAGCGCTCACGTCGGCGACCCGGTCCTGGCTCGCGCGCGAGAGTTTTCGCACGCGCCTGCCGAACAGGAGAATCGGCGCGATCACAAGGTGCACGCCGAGCACCACCAGCGCGGTGAGCTTGGGACTGGTGATCACCAGCATCACCAATGCGCCGAGCATGATCAGGGTGTTCCGCAACGCAAACGAGGCCGAGGATCCGATCACCACTTCCAAGAGCGCCGTGTCGTTGGTGAGCCGCGAGATTGCTTCGCCGGTGCGCATGGTCTCGAAGAACCCTGGAGACTGCTCCAGCAGGTGTCCGAACACCGCCCGGCGGATGTCGGCTGAAACGCGCTCGCCGATCCAGGAGACGGAGTAGAAGCGCGTGTAAGTGGCGGCGGCGAGCACGCACACGATGGCGAGCAGCGCGAAAAGCGCCGTGTCGAGCGAGGACGCGTCATTTCCCGAGAAGCCGGCGTCGATGATGCGCTTCAAACCCTGGCCCAGACCGAGCACGCAGCCCGCCGCGACCACCAGCGCGACGCCGGCGACGGCCATGCGAGCGCGGTACGGCCAGAGAAACCGCAGCACCCGCGCAAGCTGGCGGATGTCGCGGTTGGGCGGGCGCTCAGGGATGTTGTCTATCAGCCGCGCCAAACGATGCTCCGGATGCTGAAGCCGTAGCTTCCCCGGTAACCGGCGTTGACTGGACGGTTAGCCGTCACCACGCGGCAATGCGACTCGAACCGAGCCGAAACCGTCGATTTCGGTCTCAAACGAATCGCCGACGGATCCCGTACCGGCGCGCAGGGCTTAAGGGTATTTCCTGCATCCCAAAGACGTATTGCCGCTTCTTCGATAACCCTTGTTTCCTTCGTCATCCGATCTCCTTTCCGGACCCGCGTTCGCAACCATCGAATCCCCTGCTGATCCGGTCCCTTTATACCGGTTTCTCGGACCCATCAGCCCCCTCGCGCAATCCGAACAGTGCACCCAATGCAACCAGCGAAAGCCCCGCGGAAAGGCCGATGGCGGCGCGCACGCCATAGGTCTCGATCACAATCCCGAACGCGAATGGCGCAAGCGCCTGCATGGCTCTGGCAAGTACTGAAAGCAAACCCT
>VBDM01000189.1 GCA_005881355.1 Betaproteobacteria bacterium | reverse complement strand
GCCGCGCGACGAGGAGCTCTCCCGCATCTACCGCGACGCAGAGGCGCTGGAGCCTCCGCAGCGCGTCGACGACAACATCCTCGCGGCGTCGCGCCGCGTCGCGGGCGCGAGGCCGCGGTCGGCCCCGGCAGGGTTTGCGCGCCGCTGGGGCGTGCCGGTTGCGCTCGCCGCGACCGCGGTCGTGACGACTACGCTGGCGCTGATGGTGTTCGAGCGGCAATCCGGTCTGGACACGATGGCGCCCGCGGCGCCGGGTGCCGTGCGGCCGGCAAAAGTCTCGCCGGCGAAATCTTCGCCCGCGGAGCTGCCCAGCGCCGCGCCGTCGTTGTCTGCGCCCGTTCCGCGGGCCGCAGCCCGCGGCGATCGGGCGGAGCCGCAGCCGGGCAAGAGCGCGCCTTCGAGCGAGCGCCTCGGAACGGGGCAGCCGGGGTTCGCAGCGGATGTCCCGCGCGCGCCGGAAGCTTTGCGCAAGAAGGAGACAAGGCCCGCTCCCGCGGCTGCGGCTCCGTCCCCGGGCGAGCGCGCAGGCGCGGACCAGCCGGCGGCCTCGCCGGATGCTCAGCGCGCACCGGAGGTCCGGCAGGCCCCGCGGGCGCCGGCGGCTGCTTTGGCTGCGGACGCGAACACCCTTCGTGAATCGGCGTTGACGCTCCAGCGCGCAGGCGTCATCAGCGCTCCTGCGGGCCGCGTCGCGGTTTCCGAAGCCAAGGAGCGCACTCCGGAAAAATGGCTCGAGGATATTCGCAAGCTCAAGACCCAGGGAAAGGCTGCCGAGGTCGAGCGCGAGCTTGCCGAGTTCAAGAAACGCCATCCCGATTACCGCCTGCCGGACGATCTCCGTTAGCGCTTAACCCCTTCTCCTTTCGCGCATCGTTTACAGCGGTGCTTCCCGACTCGAAAGGAGAAGAACATGAGGCAAGCACTGATCGCCGCGTTTGCGGCGTTGCTGGCGGCAGGGACCGCGGCTGTCCATGCCGGCACGCTCGTCGATCTCGCGGTCGTCAACCGCGCCACAGGGGAGCGAATTCCTGTCCATGCCCATCGCGGCCGCCTCTACGTGGCCGGTGCTCCCGGAACGAAATATTCTCTTCTGCTCAACAACAAAAGCGGCGAGCGCGTGCTCACCGTGGTGTCGGTGGACGGCGTCAACGTCATCACCGGAGACACCGCCGCGCCCGCGCAGAGCGGCTACGTGCTCGGCCCGTGGGGCAGCGTCGGCATCGAGGGCTGGCGCAAGAGCATGAGCGAGGTCGCGGCGTTCGTGTTCACGCCGCTCCCCGACAGCTACGCCGCGCGCACCGGCCGCCCGGGCAACGTCGGCGTGATCGGCGTCGCCGTGTTCCGCGAATATCAGCCGCGCCCGCCGGAGTTTTACCCGCTGGAACAACCGGCACCTTTCTCCGGACCGGGCGCTCGCAGCGAAGCGCGCGAAGGCGCCGCGCGCGGCGCCGCACCTGCTTCCCCGCCGGCGGACGCCTTGTCGCGCATCGCGCCCAAGCCCGAAGAAAAGCTCGGTACCGGCCACGGCGAGCGCGAGGCGTCGGAAGCGCGTTGGACGAATTTTCGCCGCGACAGCGCGTATCCGGCCGAGATGATCTCGGTCTACTACGACAGCCGCGCTAACCTGATCGCGCGGGGAGTCATACCGTCCGCGCCGCGCGCCGAGCCGAATCCCTTCCCCGGGTTCCGGTTCACGCCCGATCCGCGAGGCTGAGGACAAAAAAAGGGGCCGGCGATCTGCCGGCCCTTGTCTGGTGCAGAGCGAAGCAACTACTGCTGTTCGCGCTCGTCTTCCCTGTCTCCGTCGACATCATGCATATAGACGGCGACGCAGCCGTTGGTGCTGCCGCAAATCTGCTCGCCCACGGCCGTGGTGTCGCCGCCGGCACCGACTACCCGGACGGGCGCCGATTGCGGGACGAAGATGAGGTTGCGCTTGGAGTCGGCCGCCACCGAGTGCGAGCCGGACGACTGCGGGACGGTTTCGATCAGGACGCTGGTCCCGTCGATCACGCCGAGCACGGCTGCCTGGTTCGCAGCGGCCGGGCAGGGGGCTGTTGTCCTGCAATTCCTGTTGGAGCCCGTGTAGTAGCGCCCGTCGCCCTTGTTGAACCAGACTTCATCCGAACCGACGATGCCGTTGACGTGGGAGAAATGCTTGGTCGTCGCGTTGATGACCAGCGTGCTGTCGTTAGTCGGATTGTTGGCCGAGGTGCAGCCCAGCAGTAGGTTGTCATGCGGTCCGACCGTGGCGCCGTTGGGTCCGCAATTGCTGAGTTGCAGCACGCCGGTGTTCGTGGCCGGATCGAAGGCGCCGAGCACCATGGTCCCCGGCGTGACGGTGGTCGGATCGATCACCATCAGCCCGCCGTCGCAGGTCGCCGTACCGCACCCCCCCGGTTTCCCGAGGATCGGCACCGACACATAGAAACGCTGGGTCTTGGGATCCCATGCCGGCTGCTCGATCGCCGGGGTGCCAGGGAAAAGCGTGGCGTTAATGGTGATCTTGGTCTTCTCGAAGACGTTACTCCGGTGACGGTCACCATTCGCCTGGAACAGGTTCGCGTAGGGCGGGTCCTCGGCGTTGTTCACCGTGAGCAGCAATTCGCCGTCGGTCGTCAGCGCCATTTCGTCAACTCGCGTGGTGCCGCCGGTGAAGAGCGGTGTTTGAGCAAGCGCGTCAGGCCCGTCGAGATCGAACACCTTGAGCGTGCTGTCGCCGTCGCCGGCATAGAGCCATCTGCCGTGCGTAACGACCCCGTCGGGTCCGGAGATATCGTTGTTCACTGCGGTGCCAGCCGCATTGAGCTTGACGCCCACGAAAAGGCCCTTACCGAGAGTCCGCTTGAACGTGAGGCTACGGGTGTCGATGATGTCGATGCCCGCGTTCGACCGATCCGCCAGGTAGTACTCGGCGCGGTGCGGGTTGACCCAGCTGATGTCGTACGACCGGAGCGGATGGCCCGGGATCTGAACCGCGGTCAGGCATTTCGTCTCCGTTGTAGTGGGTGCTCCCGGGCCCATGCATGCGGCCAGCGCCGCGCCCGAGGTCGCAAGCGACGCGGCCCCCAGCAGTGCCGAAGCCGCGAGGGTCGCGGCGAGTCGAGTGCGTGAAGAAAATCTTGCAAACATTTTTGCCTCCTTTAGCAACTGTTGTCCTCCCGTTGGACGATTGGATGTTCGGTTTATTGGAAGAATAGATGCCGATGCGAGAGCGACACCCCCCGCTTCGCATCGTGCAGGCAGATTGCCACCCGGGTGGCGCCCGCGCAAGACTGGCCAAACGATCGATCACCTCAGATCGACCATTAACTTGAGCGCCCAAGGCCGCGAACGCGATGAGTTATCGCGCGTTCGTCAGGTTTTTGAAAGCAGCCAGGTTGTTTTTTTGTAAGCCTTTCGTCAGCATGACAATTGTCAGGGTTTTCTCCTACACTGCCGCAGCGCCGCACGGCGCGCCGCTCCCCGACAGCAGCCATGACCGCAAAAGAGCGACAACTTGCAGCCGTTTCCGCCGCGGCGGTAAGGCCGGCGGCCCGGCTGCCCCTGTTGAAGCAACTGGGACCGGGCTTGATCACCGGCGCCGCGGACGACGATCCGAGCGGCATCGCGAGCTATTCGCAGGCGGGCGCGCAGTTCGGCTACGGCATGCTGTGGTCGGTGTTCTTCACGCTGCCGCTCATGATCGGCATCCAGATCGTGAGCGCGCGCATCGGCCGCGTCACCGGGCACGGCCTCGCCGCCAACATCCGGCAGCATTATCCGAAGTCGCTGCTGTACGCCGTCATCTCGCTT
>VBDM01000188.1 GCA_005881355.1 Betaproteobacteria bacterium | reverse complement strand
AGATGGTGAAGGAAGTCGCCTCCAAGACTTCGGACGTCGCCGGCGATGGCACCACCACGGCGACCGTGCTTGCCCAGTCCATCGTCAAGGAGGGCATGAAATTCGTCGCCTCCGGCATGAACCCGATGGACCTGAAACGCGGCATCGACAAGGCCGTGGTCGCGGTGGTCGATGAGCTGAAGAAGCTCTCCAAGCCCTGCACCACAAGCAAGGAAATCGCCCAGGTGGGCGCCATCTCCGCCAACGCCGACGATGCCATCGGCAAGATCATCTCCGACGCCATGGACAAGGTCGGAAAAGAAGGCGTGATCACGGTCGAGGACGGCAAGGGCCTGGAAAACGAGCTCGAAGTCGTCGAAGGCATGCAGTTCGACCGGGGCTACCTTTCGCCGTATTTCATCAACAACGCCGAGAAGCAGAGCTCTGTGCTGGAGGATCCCTACATACTCCTGCACGACAAGAAGGTCTCGAACATTCGCGATCTGTTGCCGATACTCGAGCAGGTGGCGAAGTCCGGCAAACCGCTTCTGCTCGTCGCCGAGGAAGTCGAGGGCGAAGCGCTCGCGACGCTGGTCGTGAACAACCTGCGCGGCATCCTCAAGACCAGCGCGGTGAAAGCTCCGGGGTTCGGCGACCGCCGCAAGGCCATGCTCGAGGATATCGCCATCCTTACCGGCGGCCAGGTGATTGCGGAAGAAGTGGGCCTGACGCTCGAGAAAGCGTCGCTTAAGGATCTCGGACGCGCGAAGCGGGTCGAAGTCGCGAAAGAAGAGACCACGATCATCGACGGCGCGGGCGACCCCAAAGCGATCGAGGCGCGCGTCAAGAACATCCGCACCCAGATCGACGAAGCCACCAGCGACTACGACAAGGAAAAGCTGCAGGAGCGGGTGGCCAAGCTCGCCGGCGGCGTGGCGGTGGTCAAGGTCGGTGCCGCAACCGAAGTCGAGATGAAGGAAAAGAAGGCGCGCGTCGAGGACGCGCTGCACGCAACCCGGGCCGCAGTCGAGGAGGGCATCGTCGCTGGCGGGGGCGTGGCCTACATTCGCGCCCGTTCCGCGCTCGACAAGCTCAAGGGCGAAAACCCGGATCAGGACGCCGGAATCAGGATCGTGCGTCGCGCGCTGGAAGAGCCGCTGCGCCAGATCGTCGCCAACGCAGGCGCGGAGCCCTCCGTCGTGATGAACAAGATCGTGGAAGGCAAGGGCAACTTCGGTTTCAACGCGCAGACCGAGCAATTCGGCGATATGGTCGAGATGGGCGTGCTCGATCCGACCAAGGTGAGCCGGACCGCGCTGCAGAATGCGGCCTCCGTCGCTGGCCTCCTGCTTACCACCGAGGCGATGGTGGCCGAGCTGGTCGAAGAGAAGAAAAACGCCGGCGGCCACGCCCACGGCATGGGCGGAATGGGCGGCATGGAAGGGATGGATATGTAACGCGCTTTACGCGTTACGTATCCCGGGCAGGCTTCGGAACAGAGGGAATCAAGGTTCCCCCCGTAAACCCCTTCCTTGGACCCCAAGCCCCGCTGCTGCGGGGCTTTTATTTTCCGATAGCGGGGGTTAGCGCTTCGCCGCCGTCACTGCATCGGCATCGTGGGCTTTTGCTACACTGACCGCACCGTGCGGCTCGTGCGCCCGGGCCGCAAGAGGAGCCGATTCCGGGAGGGTCCATGATCCGGCCAAGCATCAAGGGGCAACGCCTGGCGGCCCTGTTTCTGCTGGGTTTCCTGTTGTTCAACTATCCGCTTCTCACTTTGTTCGTCGGGCCTAGCCAAGTGTTGGGCATTCCGGTGCTCTACGTCTACGTGTTCGCGGTGTGGGCGCTGCTGATCGGCCTGATGGCGCTGGTAGTCGAAAAGCGCAATGACTAAGGTCAAATCGCAGCACCCGCGGCCTGCCGCTTCCTGAGCCATGCTGACCGCCCCGGTCATCGTCATCGCCTCCTTCGCTTACGTGGGGGTGCTATTCGCGATCGCCTTTTACGGCGACAAGCGCGCCGACGCGGGCCGCAGCATCATCGCCAATCCCTACATCTATGCCCTTTCGCTCGCAGTCTACTGCACGTCCTGGACGTTCTACGGCAGCGTGGGGCGCGCGGCAACGAGCGGCATCGGCTTCCTGCCGATCTACCTTGGGCCCACCTTGATGGCGGCGCTGTGGTGGTACGTGATGCTCAAGATCATCCGCATCAGCAAGCAGAACCGCATCACCTCCATCGCCGACTTTATCGCTTCGCGCTACGGCAAGAGCCAGATGCTGGGCGGCCTGGTGACGATCATCGCCGTGGTCGGAATCATCCCCTACATCGCGCTGCAGCTTAAGGCGATTTCCGGCACCTTCCTGATCATGCTTCAGTACCCGGACATGGCGATGCCGGACAAACAGGGTGCGCCGCTCTTCCTCGGCGACAACACCTTTTACATCGCCATGCTGCTCGCGGCTTTCACGATCTTGTTTGGTACGCGGCACCTCGATGCGACCGAACGCCACGAGGGTCTGGTTGCGGCGATCGCGTTCGAGTCGCTGGTCAAGCTTCTCGCCTTCATCGCGGTGGGGCTGTTCGTCACGTTCTGCCTCTACGACGGCTTCGGCGATATCTTCAGCCGCGCCGGTCAGACGCCTCAGTTGAGCGCCTTGCTGACGTTCGGCGGCGAGAGCGGCAGCTACGCGACTTGGGCTTCGCTCACCTTTCTCTCGATGGCCGCCATCATGTTCCTGCCGCGCCAGTTCCAGGTGACGGTGGTGGAGAACGTCGACGAGCGCCACCTCACCAAGGCGATCTGGCTGTTCCCGCTCTACCTGCTCGCGATCAACGTCTTCGTGCTGCCGATCACCTTTGGCGGGCTGCTGCATTTCCCGAATGGCGCGGTGGACGCAGACACGTTCGTGCTGACGCTGCCGATCGCGGAACGGCAACCGTGGCTGGCCCTCTTCGCCTTCATCGGCGGGCTTTCGGCCGCGACCGGCATGGTGATCGTCGAGACCATCGCGCTTTCCACCATGGTGTGCAACGACCTGGTAATGCCGGTGCTGCTGCGCCTGAAGGCGCTGCGGCTGACCGAATGGCGCGATCTTTCCGGACTGCTGCTGGGAATCCGCCGCGGGGCGATCGTGCTGATTCTAGTGCTGGGATACCTCTACTTCTATCTCGCCGGGGAAGCGTATGCGCTGGTTTCCATCGGACTGATCTCGTTCTCGGCGGTGGCGCAGTTTGCGCCGGCCATCATCGGCGGCATCTTCTGGAAGGGCGGCACGCGCACTGCCGCGTTCTGCGGCCTCGCCGCCGGCTTCCTGGTCTGGACTTACACGCTGCTGCTGCCTTCCTTCGCCAAGTCGGGCTGGCTGCCGATCACTTTTCTGTCTCACGGCCTGTTTGGCACCGATCTTCTCAAGCCGCAGCAACTGCTTGGCCTTCAGGGCCTGGACGACGTCACGCATTGCCTGTTCTGGAGCATGCTCGCCAATATCGGCTGCTACGTCGGCGCGTCACTGATCAAGGGGCCCAATGCCGCCGAGCACGGCCAAGCCACCGTATTCGTCGATGCGCTCAAGCACCCGGCGGCTCCCGGCTCGCGCTTCTGGCGCGGCAGCGCGTCGGTCAACGACTTGCAGCTACTGGTGGGCCGTTTTCTCAGCCCGGAACGCGCAAACGAAGCGTTTGCCGCCTACGCCCGCAGCCGCGGGGCGAGATCGGTCGAGGCACTCTCGGCAGATGCCAATTTGGTGCACCATGCGGAGTCGCTGCTCGCCGGGGCGATCGGCAGCGCGTCCGCCCGCGTCATGGTCGCCTCGGCCGTCGAGGAAGAGCCCCTCGGAATCGACGAGGTGATGAATATCATCGGCGAGGCCTCGCAGGTTCTCGCTTACAGCCGGCAGCTGGAGCAGAAATCGCGCGAGCTGGAGGCGGCGACCAACGAGCTGCGTAGCGCCAACCGGCGGCTCCAGGAACTCGACCGCCTGAAGGACGATTTCATTTCCACCGTGACGCA
>VBDM01000187.1 GCA_005881355.1 Betaproteobacteria bacterium | reverse complement strand
GATCGCCTTGTCCTCCACCTTGGCGCGATCGAGGACCCAGTTGATCACATTGGATTCGACCGCCAAGCCCTCGAACTCGCTCAAACGCTGCGCCTCCGAGTAGACCCATCTTACCACTTCGAAGGGCTGCTCATAAGTCTGCGCGTGCTCGGTGACGAGCGCGCGCACCTGCTCGGGCTTGGCGCCCAGATCGTTCGATTTCACGAGCTCGCCGAGGATGAGGCCGAGCGCCACGCGGCGCCGCGCCTGCTCCTCGAGCGCCGCGGGATTGACGGGCAGCCTTTCCAGCTTGACGCCGCGGGCCTCGAGGTCGGCGCGCGCCTGCTGCACCATGCGCCGCAGCTCGATCTCGACGAGCGACTTCGGCAGCTCGCCTTGAGCTCGCTTTCGATCCTCTTCTTGAGTTCGCGCTCGACATTCGCCTCGACCTCCTCCCGCATCTTCGCGATGTCGCCGTCGGCCACGCCGAGCGACCTGGCGAATTCGGCGTCAACCGCGGGAAGCTTCGGCGCCTCGAGCTTCTTCACGTCCACCTCGAATCTCGCGCTCTTGCCCGCGACCTCCTTGCCCGGGTAATCGGCGGGAAAGGCCAAGGGAAAAGCCTTGTGTTCTCCCGCGCTCGCGCCGGCGAGATTGGATTCGAATTCGGGCAGCACGCGGCCCTCGCCGATCACGACGGCCATCCCGCTGCCCTTGCCTCCGGGAAATTCGTTGCCGTCGATGCGTCCGGTGAAATCCACGGTGACGCGGTCGCCCGATTGCGAGGCGCGCGTCACGGCTTCCCAGGTCACGCGCTGTTTGCGCAGGATCTCGATGGTGCGGTCCACGTCGGCGTCATCGACCGCGTGTTTGGGGCGCTCGATCTTGGCCTCGGCCACGTTGCCCAGTTTCACTTCGGGGTAGATCTCGAAGGTCGCGCTGAAAGCGAGCTGTTTTTTGTCCCCGGCTTCCCTGCGCTCGATGCGCGGATAGCCGGCGACCTTGAGTTTCTGGTCCTTCACCACCTCGGAGAACGCTTTCTGCACCGCGTCGCCGATCACCTCCGAGCGCACCTGCGGTCCGTAGCGCTGCGCGACGATCTTGAGCGGAACTTTGCCCGGACGAAATCCGTCGATGCGCACCGTGCGCGAGAGCTTGCGCAACCGCTGCTCGACTTCGCGATCGATCTGCTCGGCCGGAACCGCCATGTCCAGCCTGCGCTCCAGCTTGCTCAACGTCTCGATGCTCGTCTGCATTCCTGAAACCCTGCTCCTGGTGCGAAGGAAGGGACTCGAACCCCCATGCCTTGCGGCGCTGGAACCTAAATCCAGTGCGTCTACCTATTCCGCCACCTTCGCGGCGCGGCACTGCAGCGCTTGCGGCCCCTGCTCCAAACCGAACCGTGCGACATGCGTGCCATTCTACCGCAACCCCCCTATACTGTCAGCCTAAGAGCCTGAAACCCCTTGAAAAATAGGGCAATGCCGGTCGGCCATTACGAAAATTTCCCGGTCGCTTCGCTGCTGCTTCCGGCGCCGCTGCGACATCCCGTGTCGGTCATCTACCGATTTGCGCGCAGCGCGGATGATTTCGCCGACGAAGGCGATCTTGCGCCGCCTGAGCGCCTCGCCCGCCTGGAGGGGTACCGGGCGGAGCTGCGCCGGCTCGAGTCGGGGCAATCTCCCTTGTCACCGCCTTTTCGGCAGCTGGGCGAAGTGATCGGGATCCACCGCCTGCCCTTTCGGCCTTTCTACGACCTCCTCGACGCCTTCTCCCAGGACGTGACGAAGCTGCGCTACGCGAACTTCGGCGAAGTGATGGACTATTGCCGCCGCTCGGCGGATCCTGTGGGGCGGCTGATGCTGCTTCTGTACGGCGAAGCGAAGGACGACAATGTCGCGCGGTCCGATGCGATCTGCTCGGCGCTGCAGCTCATCAACTTCTGGCAGGATGTGGAGGTCGATTTCCGCAAGAACCGCATCTACCTGCCCCAGGACGACATGGCGCGATTCGGCGTGAGCGAGGCCCAAATCGGGGCGCGCGACGCCTCGGGCGGATGGTGGAATCTGATGCGCTTTCAGATCGATCGTGCCCGATGGATGATGCTGCGCGGCGCGCCGCTCGCCACGCGGCTGCCAGGCCGCATCGGCCTGGAAATCCGCTCCGTCGTGCAGGGAGGATTGCGAATCCTGGAAAAGCTCGAGCGCTCGCGCGGCGATGTGTTCCGGCACCGCCCGGTGCTGCGCGCGCTTGACTGGCCGGTGCTGATCGGTCGTGCCCTGACCATGTAGCCGACGAGACCGATGACCCCCGAGGAATATTGTCAGCAAAAAGCCGCGCAGAGCGGCTCGAGCTTCTACTATTCGTTCCTGTTTCTGCCGCTCAAGCGCCGGCGCGCGATCACCGCGCTCTACGCGTTCTGCCGCGAAGTCGACGACGCCGTGGACGAGCCGAGCGAGCCCTCGGCGGCGCGGGCGGCGCTCGCATGGTGGCGCGGCGAAGTCGCGCAGCTCTTCGCCGGCAACCCGCAGCACCCGGTGACGCGCGCGCTCGCGCCCGCGATCGAGCCGTTCGGGATCACGCGGGCGCGGTTGGACGAGATCATGGACGGCATGGAGATGGACCTGAACCAGAGCCGCTATCTGGATTTCGCGGCGCTGCAGCTCTACTGCCATCGCGTGGCCGGCGTGGTCGGGGCGCTCGCGGCGGCGATCTTCGGCTACCGCAATCCGAGGACGCTCGACTACGCCGAGCGGCTCGGCCTCGCGTTCCAGCTCACCAACATCATCCGCGACGTGGGCGAGGACGCGCGCAAGAGCCGCATCTATCTGCCGATGGACGAGCTCAAGCGCTTCGAGGTCACCGCCGCGGACATCCTGAACGGGCGCTATACAGAGAACTTCGCGCGGCTGATGAAGTTCCAGGCCGAGCGCGCCATGCGCTGCTACGACGACGCGCTCGCGCTCCTGCCGCACGAAGACCGGCATGCGCAGCGACCGGGCCTCGTGATGGCCGCGATCTACCGGACGCTGCTCGACGAGATCGCCCGCGACCGCTTCCAGGTGCTCGAGCAGCGCACCGCGCTCACGCCGGTCCGCAAGCTCTGGATCGCGTGGCGGACCTGGGTTACGGCTTGAGCCGCGTCGCCGTCGTCGGCGGCGGCTGGTCGGGTCTCGCTGCAGCCGTGACGCTTGCCGAACGCGGCGTCCCCGTAACCGTTTTCGAGGCCTCGCGCAGCTTGGGCGGCCGCGCCCGGCGCGTGAGCGTCGACGGCGTCGACCTCGACAACGGCCAGCATATCCTGATCGGCGCCTATCGCGAGACGCTGCGCCTGATGCGGCTCGTCGGCGCCGATCCGGACAGGCTGCTGCTTCGCCTGCCGCTCGAGCTTCGCTACGCCGACGGATTTCACCTACGGGCGCCACAAGTCCCGTACCCGATCAATCTCGTCGTCGCACTCCTTCGCGCGAAAGGGCTCTCGTTCGCAGAGGTCATGAACGCCCTGCATTTCATGGTGTCGCTCCGCGCACGCCGCTTTCGCATCGAGCCCGACCGGAGCGTCGCCCGGCTGCTCGACGATCACAAGCAGAGCGGCGTGCTGCGCACCCATGTCTGGGAGCCGCTGTGCGTGTCGGCGCTCAACACGCCGGTCGATTCCGCTTCGGCACAGGTTTTCGCCAACGTGTTGCGCGACAGCCTCACGGGCGGGCGCGTGGCGAGCGATCTCCTGATCGCGCGTACCGACCTCGGGCGCCTCTTTCCGGAACCCGCGGCGGACTACGTGAAGGCGCGAGGCGGCGCGATCGAGCTCGGCGTGCCGGTGCGCCGCGTCGCGCACGCCCCGGGCGGGTTTCGTCTCAACGACGCGCAGCCGTTTTCCCGCGTGGTGATCGCCTGCGGCCCGCACCAGGCGGGGCCGCTGCTGGTGCAATTGCCAGAGCTTGCCGACGCGCTTGCCCGCATCGGCGCGTTCAGCTACGAGCCCATCGTCACCTGCTACCTGCAATATCCGGAGTCCGTGACGCTGCCTGCGCCCATGCTCGGCTTCAACGGAGGCATCGTGCAGTGGGTGTTCGACCGCGGCCGGCTCGGCGGACCGAAGGGCTTGCTCGCGGCGGTGATCAGCGCCTCGGGCGCGCACGAAGATTTGCCGAAGGAAGCGCTCGTATCACGAATCGAAACCGAGCTGAAGGCAGCGCTCGGTTCCTTGCCCACCGCCTACTGGTCGCAGGTCATCGCCGAGAAGCGCGCGACGTTTTCCTGTCGCCCGGCGCTCGCGCGCCCGGACGGCGCGACGGTCGTCCCCGGCCTGTGGCTTGCGGGCGATTACGTAGCCGGCGACTATCCGGGAACGCTCGAATCGGCGGTGCGCAGCGGCATCGCGGCAGCCGCCCTGCTCTGACATGGACGTGGCTGTCCTTCTCTGATTATTTTTGCGCCCACCAGCGATCCA
>VBDM01000186.1 GCA_005881355.1 Betaproteobacteria bacterium | reverse complement strand
CTCTTGGTGAGCGAGTGCACGGTCATGTGCAAAAGGCCCGCGAACGCCGCCACCGCGCCGCCCATGCCGAAGGCGAAGGTCATGATGCCCATGTGCTCGATCGACGAATAGGCGAACATGCGCTTGATGTCGCGCTGCTTGGAAAGAAAGAACGCCGCCACGACGACCGAGAGCAGCCCGAATCCCATCATCAGGCCGCCCGAGAAATTGCGCTCGAGCGAGCCGTCGACGAGCACTTTGCTGCGCACCACGGCGTAGAGCGCGACGTTGAGCAGCAGCCCCGAGAGCACCGCCGAGATCGGCGTCGGGCCTTCGGCGTGCGCGTCGGGCAGCCAGTTGTGCAGCGGCACGAGGCCCACCTTGGTGCCGTAGCCCACGAGCAGGAACACGAACGCGAGCGAAAGCACCGTCGGCTCGAGCTGGCCGCGCACCGCGTGCAGATGTGTCCACAGGAGTGAGCCGCCGCCCGCGCCGAGCACTTTCTCGGCGGCGAAGTAGAGCAGGATCGTGCCGAAGAGCGCCTGCGCGATGCCGACCGAGCAGAGGATGAAGTACTTCCACGCCGCCTCCAGGCTCGCCGGCGTCCGGTAAAGGCTCACGAGCAGCACCGTCGAGAGCGTCGCGCCCTCCAGCGCCACCCACAGGACGCCGACGTTGTTCGAGAGCAGGCACAAGAGCATCGTGAAGCTGAACAGCTGGTACATGCTGTGGTAGAGCCGCAGCCGCGCCGGGTTCACGCGGCCGCGGTCCTGCTCGATGCGCATATAGGGCCGGGAAAAGAGCGCCGTGGTGAACGCCACGAAGGCGGTCAGCGCGACCAGGAACACGTTGAACGGATCGACGAAGAACTGCTCGTCGAACGCGACGATCGTCCCCTCGGACACGACGCGGCTCGTGAGGAGCGCCGCCGCGACGAAGGTCGCGAGGCTCATCGCAGCGTTCAGCTCCGCGGCCCAGCGTTTGTGGCCGAACAGGCCGAGCAGCACGCCGCCCGCGAGCGGGAGGCCGAGGACGAGCGCGATCTCTCGCATGTCAGCGGGGTCCTTGCGAAGAAAAACCGCAAGCGTCCGTGCCGGGAACAGGCAGCAGATGTCCTTGTGGCCTTCGCCTTCGCTCGCTCGAGCTGCGCTCGCTCGCGACATAACTCATATCTGTTCCCGCTTTCCCTAGTCCTGCCTGAGCTTCTCCATGTGGCGGATGTCGAGGCTGTCGAACTGCTCGCGGATGTGGAAGAAAAATATTCCGAAGATGAAGGTGCCGACCAGCACGTCGAGCGCGACGCCCAGCTCCACCACGAGCGGCATTCCATAGGTCGCGCTCGTGGCGGCGAAGAACAGCCCGTTTTCCATGGCGAGGAATCCGATCACTTGCGGAACGGCTTTGCGGCGCACGATCATCATGAGGAAGGAGAGCAGCACGCTCGCGAGCGCGATGCCGAGCGTGGCGCGCGTGATCGTTCCCGCCATCTGGGAGATCGGCGCGGCGAGCGCGAAAGCGAAGATCACCAGGCCGATCCCGATGAGCATCGTCATCGGGATGTTGATCAGCGTCTCGATGTCCCAGCGCACGAACAGGCGGTCGATCAGCCGGTGCAGCACCCAGGGGATGAGCATCACCTTGAGCAGCACGGTGAGCAGGGCCGAATAATAGAGGTGCGTCTGGCCGGTCGACCAGGCGACGATCGCGGTGGAAGCGGCGAGCGCCGCGCCCTGCCAGGCGAAGAGGTGGATCAGCGTGAGGATGCGCCGCTGCGACAGCATTGCGAACGAGAGCAGCAGCAGCAACGCGGCGAGCACGTTGACGAGTTGGCCGGAAAAAGGCGCGTCCATGTCAGCCGCGAACGAGGAAATGCGTCAGCATTCCCAGCACCGCGAGGAGGAACGCGGTGGAGAGGAACTCGGGCGCGAGGAACAGGCGCAGCTTCGCGAGGACGGTTTCGACCAACGCTAGGCCCGCCCCGGCGAGCGCGAGCTTCACCGCGAGCGCCGCGAACGCGACCGGCAGCGCCGACCAGTCGCCGGCCTCCGCGATGCCCCAGGGGGCGAAGAGCGCGATGCCGATCGTGATGTAGGCGAAGAGCTTGATGGCGACAGCCCACTCGATCAGCGCGAGGTGCCGCGCCGAGTACTCGAGGATCATCGCCTCGTGCACCATGGTGAGCTCGAGGTGCGTTGTCGGGTTGTCGATCGGGATGCGGGCGTTCTCGGCGAGCAGCACCATGAGGAACGCCACCGCGGCGAACGCGAGGCTCGGGTAGAGCGCGAACTCGCGGTGCGCGAGCGTGTCCACGATGGTGGTGAGCTGTGTGGAGCCGGAGATGAACGCGGCAGTGAACAGCGTCATCAGCATCGCCGGCTCGGCGAGAAAGCCGATCAGCATCTCGCGCCGCGCCCCGAGCCCTCCGAAGGAGGTGCCGATGTCCATCGCCGCGAGCGCCGAGAACACGCGCGCGAGCGCGAACACCCCGACGAGCGCGATGATGTCCGCGGCGGGCGCGAAGGGGAGGCCGGTCGCGAGCACCGGAACGATTCCAGCGGCGAGCCACATGCAGCCGAACAGCACGTAGGGCGTGATACGGAACACGGGGGAGGCGTTTTGCGCGATCACCGCGTCCTTGTTGAACAGTTTCGCGAGCGTCCAGTACGGGAGCAACAGGCTCGGTGCCGAGCGGTTCTGCAGCCAGGCGCGACACTGGTTGACCCAGCCCACCAGCAGCGGCGCGGCGAGCACCACGAACACCGATTGCAGGATCTGGAACGCGACGCCGGGGAAATTGGCCATGACGATAAAGTCAGCGCACGAACACCAGCAGCGCGATCAGGGTGATGAAGCTGTAGAGCAGGTAGATGCTGATCCTGCCGTGCTGCAAGAGCGCGACCTTCGAGGAGACGAACTCGGCCGCCCGCGCCACCGGGAGGTACAGCCAGTACCAATGGCGGTCCTCGATCTTGAGGAAATACCTGGGCGCGGGATCGTCCGGCCCGGGCAGGTCGCGCTGCATTCTATAGAGCGGCCCGAACACGTGACGGATCGACTGGCCGAAGGCGTCCGCGGTGTCCTGCATGCGCGAGGTCTGCTCCGGGAAGCCGCAGTCCCAGGGATCGGCGAAGCGCACCCGGCCGTGGTAGAAGCGGCGCACCAGCAGGAACGCGAGCAGAGTCACCGCGACGATCACGACGAGGAAGATGATCGGCGAGTAGCTCGCCTCGTCCGCGGCGGTGGGCACGAGCCACAGCCAGCTCGACTCGAGCGCTTCCTCCGAGAGGCCCTGCCCGGTGAGGGAGACGCCGATCCGGTTGAGCATCAGCAGGAACGAAGTCGGGAAGAGCCCGAGCACGAAGCAGGCCGCGGCGAGCCAGGCCATGCCGTAGCGCTCCATGCCGCTCGCGTCGCCCCCGTGCGGCACCGGCGTGTGGTGCGCCGGCTCGCGCGGCCTGCCGAGGAAGGCGATCCCGTAGACCTTGACGAAGCACATCGCGGTGAGCGCGCCGGCGAGCGCGAGCGTCGCGGCGAAGAGCGGCAGGAGGCTGCGCACCACGTCGTTCGCGAGGAGCGGGGCCTGCAGCGCGGCCTGGAACGTGAGCCACTCCGAGACGAAGCCGTTCAGCGGCGGGAGCGCGGAAATCGCGAGCGCGCCGATCAGGAAGTAGAACGCGGTCTTGGGCATGCTGTGGACGAGGCCGCCCATGTCGTTCAGGTTGCGCAGGCCCGTCGAGTGCAGGATCGAGCCCGCGCCGAGGAAGAGCAGCCCCTTGAACACGGCGTGATTGAGCGTGTGATAGAGACCCGCGATCAGGCCGAGCACGCCGGCTGCCGGATG
>VBDM01000185.1 GCA_005881355.1 Betaproteobacteria bacterium | reverse complement strand
ACGAAGCCGGGAATGTTTCCGAGCAGCACGCGCTGCGGCATGAGCGCCCCTTTGGGCGGACCGGTCGTGCCGCTGGTGTAGACGAGCAGCGCCGGATCCTCCGCTGCGGTATCGACCGGGGCGAAATGAGATGAAGCCTTCTCGAGGAGCGCTTCCCACGACTGCGTCCAGGATTCCCGGGCACCCGCAACGCCGACGACGAGCCTGAGATGCGGCAGCCTGTCGCGGACCTGGGCGAGATTCGGCAGCGATGCGGGATCGACGAGCGCGGCGATCGTCTCGCTGTCCTGCAGGCGGTATTCCAGCGCATCCGGGCCGAACAGCACCGAAAGCGGCATCGCCACGGCGCCCATCTGATAGCAGGCGATGTGCGCGACCGCCGTTTCGGGCCGCTGCGGCAGCACGATGCCGACGCGGTCGCCGCGCTTTACGCCGAGACCCGCGAGCGCGTTCGACAGGCGGTTCGCCTGCTGCTGCAGTTCCCGGAAAGTGCATGCGGCAGTGGTCCCGTCCTCGTCCTCCCAATGGAGTGCGAAGCGGGAGCGGTCATGTGCGTGCCGGCCGCAGCAAGCCGTGCCGATGTTGAATCGCGCCGGCACGTCCCATCTGAAACTGTCGTAGACCTCGCGATAGCGGTCCTGCATTCCCCGTCCCCCAGGGATCACAACTTAACACAGGGGAGTCCGACTCGGCCGGACGTCTTCGAGCGACCGCGGGAGGCGTATCGCCTGCCGCGCGGCTACTGGAGTTGCTTGAGCCGCTGGTCGACGAAGCTGAGAAGTTCGGGGGCGAGATTTCCCGCCGCTTTGGCGCGCGTGAAGGCCTCGAGCGCATCGCTGGGCCGATCGACGGCCTGGTACGAGATCCCCAGGCCCAACCACCAGACGCCCCCTGACGGCGCGAGCCGCAGCGCCGCCTGGTACTGGTCGATCGCTTGCTGGTGGCGCTCGAGCCGCTGGTACAGCGCCGCGGCGAAAGCATGAAAGTCGGGATTGCGATCCGGCGGCGCCGCGTGCTTCTCCAGCAGGGACAGGGCCGCCGGGACATCCTTGCGCTCGACCATGATCCGCGCAAGCAGCATCGCAAAACCGGTGTTCCCCGCGTTGAAGGCGAGTCCGTCCCGCAGAACGCGGGCCGCCTCGTCCACGCGCTTGGATTCGAGCAAAAGGGCGACGAGGGTCTGGCGCGCCGCTTCGTGCTTGGGATCGATCTTCAGGGCGCCGCGGAAGCCGTCCATGCCTTCGGCGACGCGGCCTTGATTGACGAGGTTGACGGCGCGGCGAAATTCGTTTTCCGCGCGATCGCGCGCCGCTGAGGTTGAACGCCGGTCGATCTTGCCGGATCCGGTCTCCCCGGCGCCGACGGGCTGTGCGGGCGCCATCTGCGGCGCGCTCGCAGCCTTCTTTGGCGCGGACCGGGAAGACGAAGATCTCGCGCTCCGCTTCGGAACGGGAGCAGCCGGCTCGCCCGCCAGTGGCAGCGTGTCGGCGTTCGCTTCCCCGGTTCGCGGAGCCGGGAGCGCCTGCGCGACCGGCGGCGGCGACTTGGAAGCGGAGCTTGCGGCAGGCGCGGGTCGAGGGGCGGGGACAGCGGAGAGCGCCGGCGGTGATGCCGCCGCCTTCGGAGGGGAAACCTTTTCCTGCGAGGACCGCGGGACGATCTCGCTAACCGCCGGGCGCGGGGTCAACGGCCACACCAGCCACGCAACCCAGCCGACCGCGAAAAGCACCAGCATGGCCGTCGTGAGCCAGAAGAACCGGGAGGCAAGCTTGCGCGCGGGCACCGGATAAACCTGCTCCGCGAGCGCGGCGGAGGCCGGCCCCGCGCTGCCGCCCTGAGGCGCATGGCGCTGGTCGAGGTCCCGGAGCATCTTGTTGATGAGGCTCATCGCAGGATCATCCAGCCGATGCTCGAAAACGCGATGCAGGCGAGCGCAAGCCAGAGCCACGCGCGCGACAGCGCGAACGAGGCCGGCGTATCGGCGTTCGCCGCGTGCGCGTGCCGCGCCGTCACCTTGCGGGTGCCCTCGCCGTAGGCGAGCATCATCGCCTTGTTGGCGAGAATATTGATGAGCCGGGGAACGCCGCGGCTCGCGCGATAAATCCTCGCGACCGCCGCGGGCGCGAACACCCGGTCGCCCGAGTAGCCCGCGATCGCGAGACGGTGCGCGAGATAATGCTCGGTTTTGTGGTGCTGGAAAGTGATGCGCTGGCGCAGCTGCCGGATCGATTCATGCGCAAGCCTCTCGTCCAGCTCGGGCTGCCCGAACAGGATTACCTGCGCGAGCTTGCGCTTCTCGGTTTCAAGATTGGTGAGCAGCCGCAGCGTCTCGAGCGATTCGAGCGGCATCGCCTGGGTCTCGTCGAGGCACACCACCACGCGCTTTTTCTCGCGCGCGAAATCGAGGAGCGCGAGATTGAGGGCCTTGATCAGATGATGCTGGTCGAGGCCGCTGTCGAGCCCCGCCCCGAGCTCCTCGGCGAGCGCGAGCAGCAGCGTCTTGGGCTCGAGATTCGGATTGGGAATGTAGGCGCTGACCCAGCCGTCGTCCAGCGTGGCGAGGAACTTCCTGCAAAGCAGCGTCTTGCCGGTGCCCACTTCGCCGGTGACCTTGATGAAGCCTTCGCCGTTCGCGACGGCGACGAGCAGCGTGTTCAGCGCTTCCTGGCTGCTCGCGCAGGCGTAGAAAAAGCTTGTGTCGGGAGTGATCCCGAACGGGGCCTCGCGCAGGCCGAAGTGGGAAAGATAGATCACTACGGTCTCCCGAGCGGGGAGATCCGCTCTCCGCTTCCGAAGCTCTGCATCCGGTCGTGCGTCTGCTGGATGCCTTCCTCCCAGTCCCTTTCGCCCTTGATGACGGTCGGCTTCAGCAGGATTACGAGCTCTCTTTTGGTCCTGGTCCGGGTGGTGTTCCCGAACAATACACCGACGCCCGGGAGATCCTGGAGCAACGGAATTCCGGAACGGTCGTTCGCGACATCGAGCTTCATCAGTCCGCCCAAGGCGACGATGTTTCCGTCCTGGACGCGAACGATGGTGTCGGTCTCGTTGATGGAGCTCCTCGCCAGCGGAAGCGTCGTGTCGCTCCCGCCCCCTCCGAAATTGAACGTGAGGTCCTGCTGCACGACATTGCTGACCAGCGGATGGATATGCAGGAGGATGTTCCCGTCCTCGTCTATCTGGGGTGTGATGTCGAGGGACACGCCTGAAAAGAACGAGTTGAGAGTCGGGGTCAACTGGATGGCGATCGGCGCGCCGGTCGCACTCTGCACCGGAGTTCCCGTGACGTTGGTCACGAAGAACTGGTCCGTTCCCACCTTCAGGACGGCTTTCTGGTTGTTGAGGGCCGCAACCCGCGGGCTGGACAAGACCTGGACGTTTCCTTGCGATTCCAGGAACTGAAGCAAGGCGGCGAAATTGTTGGTCTGAACGGCGAGGCCGAACACCCCGGCCCCCACGGCGCCGGCCGCCGTTACGGCGGTGCCCGCCAGGCCGGTTCCCAGAACGGTGGTCGTCACGGTACGCCCTGTGGGATCGACCTTTCTCGTCTGGTTTCCTGTGGAGAGGGTGCCCGTGGTTCCAAGCTGTGTGTTCGAGCCGATCACCCCGCCCCCAGCGCGATGCGCGCTCGAAAACGCCGCCCAATTGATCCCGGCCTGAAAAGCGTTGTTCAGCGTCACATCGACGACCTTGGCCTCGATCATCACCTGGCGCTCGACCGACAGGCGCATCGCCTTCAGGTACTTTTCGACACTGCGCAGCTCCTCGGGCATCGCACGCACGACGATGACGCCGGACTGCGGGCTCACCACGAGATTTCGACCCGGCGCCGTGCCGATCAGCGACCGAAGCGCGATCGTGACCTCGTTCCAGAGATCGCTCTGCGAAACCATCGATACGCGGCTCGCGTCCAGGGAGGCGGTCGCTATGGAACTCAGGCCGAACGCGCCCAGCGCCGGTGTAGCCTGCCCCGGCGTTCCGGGCGCCACCCCCACGGCGGGTGCGATGCCCGTGCCCCCCTGCTGTGCGGCCGAAATCGCTCCGGAGCTCACCCGCACGTCGCTCCGGCCCGAGCGCAACCCGATCAGGTAATTCACCTGGAATACGCGGGTCTGCAGGCCGGCCGATTCGACATAGATGCGGGTGCCGTCAGTTCGAAACTCGTAACCGTAGACCTCCCGGATCGCTTCCAATGCTTCCCGCACCGTGACGTCCTTGAGGTTGAGCGAGAGAGTCCCGCTCACCGCGGGATTCACGATCATGCTGTAGCGAGTCCCGGAAACGATCGACATGAACACCTGCCGCGCGGGCGCGGAATTGACGACCAGATCGAAGCGCGGCTCCACCGGCCCCCCGGGTACTTTGGGCATTTCCGCGCGGAGCGGCGGAAGCAGCGCCTCGCGCACCGCGTCGGGCTGGCCTGCCCTTTGCGCCGTGGCGCTTTCGATCTCGGAAAGGACGCCCTGATCCACGCGGAATGCGCAGGAACCGAGGAGGGCGGACAACACGACGAGGCTAGTTCGCTTCACGGTTCTCCTCCTCCTGCCCGCCGGCGGCATCAGTCTGCGCGGCAGGCCAGTGTTTCTTTCGCTGGACCGAAGAATAAAGCTTGATGGTTTCGGTCGCCTCGGGTCGCTGCAGGACGATCTCCTCGTCGGTGATCCTCACCACGGTGGCGTTCCCGTAGCGCTCGCCGAGGTTGACCGTCCGGCCGTTGATCGTCACCTGGCGGCGGTCTTTCGAGATGATCACGACTTGCGCGGCCGACGAGCTCGCTGCGGGCTCGTGGGCATCGGCGGATCCGCCGAGAATTTCCCGCGGGGGCCGCGTGGGATCGCTCAGTCCTTGCGCGAGAGCCCGCGGCGCGACCAACACCGCCATCGCCGCCAATGTCACCGTCAGATAAACAGCCATGTCTTTTCCGGGCTCAGCGTATAAAGGGTGATCTTCAGCGTGACCTTGGGGTACGCACCGGCCTGCAGCTCCATGTTGCCCCAGAAGATCTTCGCGGGCAGGCGCTCGAGCTGGCCGACGTAGTTCAGCATCTTCAGATAACTTCCCGAAACGGCGATCTCGAGCCCGTGGCGGTACATCCCGGAGCCGCCCGGCGCGGAGCTTGGCGCGTTCGCCAAGCCGGTTGCACCCAGGGTCCGCAGGCTGAGGAGCTCGATGTCCGGGTTGCGCCTTAAAATTTCGGAGAGCATTTTCGCCATGCGCTCGGAGGTCACCAGCCCGCGGTGTTTGTCGGCGAGTTCCCGGTCGATCGCGGCGAGTTCGGCCCTGCGTTTCTCGAGGCGCTGCCGCCCCGCGTTTGCGCCCTCGCCCGAGCGCGCCTGCGCATAGCCCTGCACCTGCGCCTGCATGGTGCGGATTTCGTCCTGCTGTTGCTGGATTCTCAGCGAGCTGGCCTTCTGCCGCTTGAGAATGGGCTCGAAGAGCGCGCTGTCCGCGATCGCAACGAGCACGACCGCGATCGCGAGGAAGATGAGCGCGCGCTCGCGCAGGCTCATCGCATCGACGCGATCGGCGTAGCGCTTCAAGGTCTCCGGCAGGCGCATGGCTAGGGCTTGGTCTTCCGTGCTCCGGCGGGAGCACTGCCCGGCTCGGCCAATCCCTGGGACGTCACCGTGAAATCGACGATCGTGCGGCCTGCGCCCTTCCCCGCCGCCGCGCTTTGCGTGATCGCAAGCGCCTCAAGCGGGCGGCCACGAAGCACGGATTCCTGCTTCAGGCGCCCGATAAGCACGGGGACGAGATCCGCCTCGAGCGCCCGGCCGCTCATGGTCAACTGGGCGCCTCCTTGGGCGATCTGTATGCTGGTGAGCCAAAGGCCCTGCACGGTCTGGCGCGCAAAAGCGCGCAGGTACTCGGAGTAGCCGGCCGAGTCTCCCATGACGCCGGTCTGCAGCTCGCGCAGCAACGCCTGGCGCGAGGCGATGGCGTCTTCGGTGTTCCTGAGAGCCTGATCGAGAGACGTTTCGCGTCTCTGCGGACCGAGATCGGCGGTGAGTTTCGCGAACTGCTGTTTTTGCTGCTCGTAGGTGCGCTCCGACTCGGCGGTCTGGCGTGCGAGACTCAGGTCCTGCCAAAGCGCAAAACCGTAAAACGCCGCCAGACCCAATACCAGCAACCCGAGCGCCTGGGTCATGGTCAACGCGGAAAAATATTTCTTCTGCTTGAGGAACTGCGGATTGAAAAGATTGATCTGCTGGCTCACAGGGCTTTCCCCTCGACGCGCAGCGCTGCCCCGAACAGGTGGAAGTATTCCCACTGCTCCTGGGCGGTCGGCTCGGTTCCGCCGGCAAAATCCATGACCTCGGGCAGGGCCGCGCCGACAACCGGCACGTACAGCTTGCCGGCGAGGAATTGCTCGAGTTCGGGATCCTGCGGCAGCGGGGCGAGCAACAGGTTTCCCACCCCTACGCTGAGACGCTGGCGCTCGAACATGTCGAGCGAGCGGGTGATCTCGGTCGCCACCCGTTCGCGGTAATGGTCGCCGTGCTCCCTTTGTCCCAGCTGTGTGGAAGTGACCTCGAGGCGCCGCGTCAGCAGCAGCTCGCCGTGAATAGAGATCGTCAGCAGCCCGCCCCAGGAAGAAAACGCCAGCATCGCGGTGGCTTTATCCGGGGACTCGAATAATCCGGCGATATTGCGCTGCGCCATCTCCGGGATGTCGATCACTTTGAGCGGAACGCTCGCCTCTTCAAACAAGGCAATCCGCTTCTGCACGACTTCGTTGGGGGTGGCTACGGCGTACATGGCCTTCGCCGTTCCCTTGGCCTCTCCCTCGCCGCGCACTTCGAACACATCGACCGTCGCATCGTCGATGTGATATTCGATCAAATCCTTGATCTTCCATCGAATGGCCGCCTTGAGCTCGTCGGCTGGAACCTTCGGCGGCTCCACCATCAGGATCTGATAATCCGCGGGTTCAAGGAGCGTGGTGCAGGTCACGCGGCCAAACCCGTGCTCGTTTGCCGCGCTCTGCAGCGAGCTCGCCGGATCCGAGGCGTCGCTCGAAACGCTCCCCCAATAAGTCGCGTGGGGACGGTCGCCGGCGTGCTGCACGTGGGCGAACTTGATCGCTTCCGGCTCGATTGCCACAGCCAGAAGTCCTGATTTCTGGGTCGCTTTGGAGAACCAGCCGAGCAAATACCGCCCCTCGAATGATGATTAACTTCAAGTTATATGAATAAAGTATTGTTGTCAATGACATTTCCGTACTCGCTGTCCGGGTAAGCCTGCGGACAGCGAGATGGCATTCAAAGAGGTAGGGTGCAGTCTTCGACCGGGCCGCCAAGAGCGAGGCGAAGCGGCAACCCGGCCTTTCCCGACGTGAACCCCGCTCGCGGCGTCTTACGGCGGATACCTCTGCAAGGCGTTGATCCGGCGCACCCCGCGCGGTGACATCAACACCAACCCAAACAATACGTTTAAAGCCTCTTACTGAAATATCTCACGCCACGTTCCTGGACTGGTGTTGTTCGAACCCGTTGGGCTGGTATCGAATGGGGTCACCGCGAGCGAATAGGAATCCGAGGATTTAACCAGACTCGTGCTGTCCGTCACAGTTAGATTGTAGGAAACTGCTGCACTTGTGGTAGTCGGCGTACTGAAAGTAAGCCTGAACTCGCCTGAAAACCCTGTTAGTATCTGAGTGCCAGCAGAAAAAACGACGGCCGATCCAACCTGTGCCGCCGTCCAGTCTTCGGCGCTACCATTCACCAGAGAGTATGAATCGCCAGTCCAGGTCCAATTTGTCGGATTTGTCGGAATGGGAATGGAGACTTTCGTAACCGGGTTGCAACCGTGGTTGGTTACGGTCCAGATTAGTTCCACGTTCGTACTAGAGGCCGTCACGGTGCTCGTTGGTGTTACTACCACCGGATAACCTTTCAGGATCTGCGGATTCGGACTCGATGGCGCATCATTCGTAGAATTCGACCCGCTGCCGTTACCGTCGGTAGCGTGGGCAGTGATGGTGAAGGTACTGTCGGCGTTACCGGTCACCGGTGCAGTCCGGGTGAAGGTTCCGGTTCCACCCCCTCCCGTCAGTGTCGCAATCGACGCTGGCGAAGGACTGCTCAGCGTGCCGATGGATGCCGTACCTGTCTTGACTGGAACCGAAGGCACGACGTTACTCCATGATGTGGCTGGCGAGATGTTATTCGTCACATCCATCTTGAAGGTAACCGTATCGCCGCTAAACGCACACGCTGGACTGTTGGCTTGGAATGTCGCATTAACCCCGCACGTCGCGCCGGAGATGATCGATATTTGTCCTGATGCAACCGACTGCGACGTACGCCCGCCGCTAGCGGTCGCAGACGCGGTAAACGTCATCGTCCCGGGGTTCGTGCCCGCCGTGTATGTCCAAACCAAATTTCCGTTCGTGCCCGCGTTTAAATTCACGCTATTGGGAGTCGGGTTGGCGGACGTGCTCGCCGTGGGGCTGCCGCTCACCACATTA
>VBDM01000190.1 GCA_005881355.1 Betaproteobacteria bacterium | reverse complement strand
ATCGCGAGCGCAACCAGATCGTAGTCGGACGGCTTGACGCCGGCCGTGCCGCCCGCGGTAATCTTGCCCGGCAGCTTCTTCGAATTGATCTCGACGAGCCCGTCGCGGCCCTTGACCGGCATGCGCACGACCGCGCCTTCCTTGTTGATCAGGTCGGCTTCAGCGGGCAGGCAGATCAAATGCGTCGAATGCCCCGCGAGCGCGAGCTTGGTCCCAAGAAGCGAGCCGTAAGAGGCGCCCATGATCAGAATCTTGTATTTGGTACCCATGAATCGGCTCCTTCTTTTCACTGGTGGCGGATGGCAAGAAAAGCAATTATACGCGGCCGCCCGGGGAGGTTGGACAAGCCTGTCGCCCTGCGGTACGGTATGCGACCAAGTCATCACAGAGGAGAGGTGGCGACATGCCGGGCAAGAACATCAGGGTCCGCTCGAGCGAGGGCGGCGATTTCGATTGCTATCTCGCCACGCCGCGCGCCGGCGGAAAGGTTCCTGCGATCGTGCTCGCTTCCGCCGTGCACGGGGTCAACGCCGACATTCGCGCGATCGCCGGCGAGTTCGCCTCGCGGGGTTATATCGCGGCGGCGCCCGATCTGTTCTGGCGCACGATTCCGGGGCCGCTTTCGCGCGACGACGACCGTACGAAGCAGCGCTCGCAGCCGCGTCTGGAAAAAATCAAGACGGGCGAGGCCGACCTCGCCGATACGCTCGCCTTCCTGCGCAGGCAGCCGCAATCGAACGGGCGCGCCGCGGTGATGGGCTTCTGCTACGGGGGTCCCTACGCGATCCTCGGGCCGAAGCGCCTCGGCTATGACGCCGGCGTCTCCTGCCACGGCTCGCAGATGCTCGATTTCATCAAGGAGCTCGAGGGCGTTGCCAAGCCGGTGTGCATCATCTGGGGCGACGAGGACCACCAGGCGCCCGCCGAGGTGCTGGAGGCCTATCGCCGAGCGGCCTCGCGCACAAAGAACCTGGAACTGCACGTTTTCCCGGGCGTGCTCCACGGCTACATGATGCCGGACAACGTGAAAGCCTTTCATCGGGAGACCCGCGACTTTTCCATGGCGCGCGCGCTCGCGATCCTCGACGGGCTTCGCTCCGGGGAAGCGGGGCAGGCGCGACGCGTGGCGGGGTGACCGGGCGGCAACCGAGCGCGTGAGGAGCGTGATGGAAGGTTCGCAGGGCTGGAGCTCGTTCGGAATGCTCGTCATCCTCGCGATCGCCGTGGCGGTGGGCTACTACGCCTACAAGGGCATCTCGGGATCCGACGAAGCGCCGAGCTGCAAAAGCGCCTTGAACTATTGCATGAAATCATGCCGGCGCACGACGACCGAGGCGCCCGCCGCACAGGCGTGCCAGGAGGCGTGCCAGCGCGATCAGGCCGCGTGTGAACGACAAGGCAGGTGAAGGAGCATCGACAAGCTTATCGTCCGGCTTATTCAGTCGGCCGCAGCTCAAATCGCTCGAAGCTGCCGGGAACCTCGGAGATTTGGACGTCGGTGACGCGCGCCGAGGGAGGCCCGCGGCGAGCCCAGGCGACCATCGCGTCGATCGCATCTTGGGCTCCATCGACGACCGCCTCCACGCTTCCATCGCGACGGTTTCTCACCCAACCTGCGACGCCGAGGCGCTCGGCCTCCTCCGCGAAGGAGTAGCGGAACCCCACCCCCTGGACCCGGCCTGATATCTTCAGATGCTTCGCCATAGGGAGATTTTCCAATCCGGACCGGTTCGCGTAAAGTGAACGCCGTCGTTCGGATCGGGGAAAAGGAGTCTGCCGTGAAATTCGTCGTGAACCTGCTTGCCGTCTTGACGCTGTCGCTCGCCGCGGGGCTCGCCTGGGCGCAGGAGAAAGCCGTCTACCACTTCGACAGCGGTCTGGAGCAGGCGACCAAGGGCCTGCGCAACATCAACAACCATCTCGAAGTCGACCCCAAGGCGAGAATCATCGCGGTGACGCACGCCGACGGCGTCGATTTCCTGATGGAAGGCGCCAAGGACCGCTTTGGCCCTTTCGATGCGCGGGTGCAGGATCTGATGGCGAAGGGCGTGAAATTCCAGGTGTGCGAGATCACGCTGCGCAACCGTAAGTTGAAGAAGGAGCAATTCATCCTCGGCGTCGAGTTCGTGCCCTCGGGCGTCGTGCAGATCACGCATTTGCAGCAGAAAGAGGGCTACGCGTACTTGAAGCCGTAGTCTCAGGAAAACGCTTTCATCGCCTCGGGGCTGCGCAGCGTCAGGACGGTCGCGGCGCAGATCGCGAGGAGCGGGATGAGGACCAGCGTGGCCCCGGCGATGGCGCCCAGCCAGTTCACGCGCGGCGCGTCGGGATTCGGCTGCCTGAGCGCGTAGAGCCTCGAGGCCGCCGAGAGCGGCAAGAGCACGATCAGCGCCCAGCAGAACAGCTCGACGAGGTATCTTCCCCAGGGCTCGAGCCGCAGCACGCCGATCCCGCCGGCGAGCCCGAGCACCCAAATCGCGGCGAGCACGAGGTCGTTCCAGACGCTGTAGCTCAGGTAGCGCCGCTCGAGATCTCCCGCGCGCGCCATGATCGCCATCAATGCGGCTCCGAGGGCGAGGGCGCCCGCGCAGATCAGCGTGAAAAACCAGCCGATGAACGCGAGGGAGAGCTCCATCGTCCTAGCGGCGCTCGCCGGAGCTGATCGCGGTGAGAATGCCCTGCATGATCGCGGTGGGCGCGGGCGGGCAGCCGGGAACGGCGACGTCCACCGGGATCACGTTCGAGACGCGGCCGCAGCTCGCGTAGCTCTCGCCGAAAATTCCGCCGGTGCAGCCGCAGTCGCCGATCGCCACCACGAGCTTCGGGTCCGGCGTTGCTTCCCAGGTGCGCTTGAGCGCGACCTCCATGTTGCGCGACACCGGGCCGGTCACGAGCAGCATGTCGGCGTGGCGGGGGCTGGCGACGAACTTGATGCCGATGCGCTCCAGGTTGTAGTGGGGGCCGTTCATGGCGTGGATCTCGAGCTCGCAGCCGTTGCACGAGCCCGCGTCCACGTGGCGGATCGCGAGCGAGCGACCGAAGTGCTTGAGAATCGCCTCGCCGAGACGCTGCTCGACCGCGCGCAGCGCGGCGTCCGGATGCGGCGCGGGTTCCGTGACGATCCCCGTTTTTGCGATTTGCTTCAGCAGTTGATACATGGCGTGGTCACAAATCGTGACCGCTGTAAGAAAGGTTGAACGACTTGTTGATGAGCGGGAAGTCCGGAACGATGTTGCCCATCACCGCACGCTCGAGGAGCGGCCAGTTCTGCCACGACGGATCGTGCGGGTGCAGGCGGTGGATGCGGTTTGCCTCCGCGGTCTCGAGCACGACGAGGATTTCCCCGCGCCAGCCTTCGATCCAGCCCACGGCGCGCGCACCGGGCTTGGCCGGCGCGAGCGGCGCGCGGACCTCCCCTGGCGGAAGCTGCTGTACGAGCGCCCGTACGAGGCGCATCGATTCGAGCAGCTCGTCGAAACGCACCGAGACCCGCGCCGCCACGTCGCCGCGCGTGTGCGAGGCCATGCGCGGATCGAGCTGCTTGTAAGGCGGAACCGGGTAATCGACGCGCAAGTCGTGCTTCACCCCGCTCGCTCTGCCGGCGAATCCCGTGAGGCCCATGCGAGCGGCGAGCTCCGGCAGTACCTGCCCGGTCATGATGAAGCGGTCCTGCGCGCCCGCGTGCTCGTCGTAGATCGACCTGAGCGTGGCGACCTCGCGCCCGATCGCCTCCAGGCGCTCGAGCAGAAGCCCGGCCTGCGGG
>VBDM01000180.1:1023-4457 GCA_005881355.1 Betaproteobacteria bacterium | reverse complement strand
GCGCCGCGAGGGGCTGCTGCAGCCGGTGCGCTCTCCCCATCATGCCGACCTGATCCCCGTTGCGGTGCCCTCGCATCGCGAATGGGCCTGGGCCCGGCTCAGCGTATTCGTCCAGGCCTACAACACGCGGCTGGTGAAGAAAGAGGAGCTGCCCGCGTCCTACGGCGACCTTCTGCACCCGCGCTGGAAGGGAAGGCTCGGCATCGAGGCCTCCGACGAGGATTGGTTTGCGGAGGTCGTGCAAAACCTCGGGGAAGAGAAGGGCTTGAGGCTGTTTCGCGATCTGGCGGCGACGAACGGCCTGTCGGTGCGAAGAGGGCACAGCCTTCTCGCGCAGATGGTGGCCTCCGGCGAAGTGCCGTTCGCGCTCACCGTCTACAATTTCACCGCCGAGCGGCTCAAGCAGCAGGGGGCGCCGCTCGACTGGTTCACGCTTTCGCCCGCGGTCGCGCACGGCAACGGCTTCGCCGTGGTGAAGCGCGCACCGCACCCGCACGCGGCCCTGCTGTACTACGAATTCATGATCGGCGACGACGGCCAGCGGATTCTGGCGGACCGCGAGTCCGTTCCAACGAGCAGGAAGATCCACACCGCGCTCGATCGGAGCTCGCTGAAAATCATCGACCCGGTGCTCCTCGTCGACCAGAGCGAGCGCTGGGCGAAGCTCTACGACGAAATCATCGTGAAGGGAAGCAGGTGAAGCGCGGCGCGGCGGATGCGGGGGAACGCCGGTGACCCTGCTCATCGACAACGAGATCGTGCGGCGCGTGCTCACGCCGACCGCGGTGCGCCGGGCGCTGGAATCGGCGTACCGCGACCTCGCCGCGGGCGAGGCGGTCTGCCGGCCGCGCATCGACATCCGCATCCCGACGCGCGACCCCGGGAGGTTCTACCAGTGGGGCACGATGGAAGGGGGCTCCACCGGCGGCTACTTCGCGATCCGGATGAAATCCGACGTCGTCTACGAGCGCGAGTATGAAGGCGTGCGCACGCAGGAGAAGTACTGCGTGCGCCCGGGCCGCTACTGCGGCCTGGTGTTTCTCACGGACGTCGAGACCGGCGCGCCGCTCGCCATCATCAACGACGGACACCTGCAGCACCTGCGCGTCGCGGCCGACAGCGCCATCGGGACGGACATCATGGCGCGGGAGGATTGCCGCACGCTCGGGATGCTCGGCTCGGGCGGCATGGCGGCATCGCACGTGGAAGCCCTGCTGGAAGTGAGGAAAATCGGGAGGATCAAAGTGTTCAGCCCGACGCCGGCGAACCGAGCGCGTTTTGCAGCCGAGATCGCGAAGCGCCACGGCATCGAGTGCGAAGCCCGCGATGAGCCGCGCGAGGTCTATCGCGGCGCGGACATTCTCGCGGCCTGCACCGATTCCGCCGTGCCGGTCATTCGCGGAGAGTGGCTCGAGCCGGGCATGCACGTCGTATCGATCGGCGGGCGGCCCGACGACGCGGCGCTTTCGCGTTTCGACCGGACGCTGCGGCTGGGCACGGCGCCCGCGCCCGCGGGGAGGCCGGAGCTCGGCACCGCCGACGAGTGGCTGGGATACGTCGCGCGCCCGCAGGATTCCCGCTGGGGAACGCATCGCAAGAGCGGCCGCGCGGTCACGGGGCGCGGCGACGATGTCAGTTTCGGCGACGTGGTCGGCGGCAGGGTTCGCGGCCGCACCTCGCGGGAAGAGATCACGTACTCGGAGCGCGGCAACATCCAGGGCGTGCAATTCTTCGCCGTGGCCGCGGCGGTCTACGAGGCGGCGCGCCGCGAGGGGCTGGGGCGCGAACTGCCGACGGACTGGTTCCTGCAGGACATACGCGATTGAGGAAAATCCGGTGAGGAAGACCATGAAATCGACCGCCGCGCTGGCCGCCGGCGCTTGCGCGCTCTTCGCCTGCGGCGCCGTCGCGCAGACCACGCTCTTCGATTACGGCGGCGCCGACCGCATGGAGAAAATCGTCGCCGCCGCCAAAAAAGAAGGCACGCTCACGATCTACACCACCTTCGCCGAAAAGGACCAGCCGACGCTCATCAAGCCCTTCGAATCGAAGTATGGCGTCAAGGTCGTCGTCTGGCGCGCCGGAACGGACAAGGTCCTGCAGCGCACCCTCATCGAGGCCTCGGCCAAGAAGTACGACGTGGACCTGATCCACTTCGGGTCGCCTGAAATGGAAGCGCTTTCGCGCGAGAAGATACTGCAGGCGGTGAATTCTCCGGTGCACAAGGATCTGCAGGCGGGCTCGGTGCCCGCGCACCGCGAATGGGCTGCGACGCTCCTCTCGGTGTGGGTACAGGCCTACAACACCCAGCTCATCAAGAGGCAGGACCTGCCCCGGACTTATAAAGACCTGCTCGATCCGAAGTGGAAGGGCAAGCTCGGCATCGAGGCGAAAAACCAGGACTGGTTCGCCTCCGTGGTCGACGTGACGGGAGGCGGCGAGAAGGGGCTCAAGTTCTTCCGCGACCTCGTGGCGCAGAACGGAATCTCGGCGCGCACCGGGCACACGCTGCTCAACAACATGGTGATCGCGGGCGAAGTGCCGCTCGCGCTCACCGTATACAACTACATGCCCGAGCAGGCGAAGAAGAAGGGTGCGCCGATCGACTGGTTCGCGCTCGAGCCCGCGGTGGCGCGCTCCAACGCCATCGGCATCGCGCGCCGCGCGCCACACCCGAATGCGGGCCTCCTTTTCTACGAGTACATGCTGGGCGAGGGACAGCGGTATCTGGTGGACATGGACTACGTGCCCGCCAACAGGAAGGCGCCTTCGCCGCTCAAGAACGTCAGGATCCTGCAGACCGATCCGATCCGCACGCTCGACGAGACCGAGAAATGGACCAAGCTCTTCGAGGACGTCGTGCTGAGGCGCGCCGGAAATTGATAATATTCGGCTTGAGGAGAGCCGAATGAGCGTCGCCGTTGCCGTGCCCGAAGCCCGCCGGGGCTCGTACCGCGAGATGTGGCTGATCACGCTCGGCCACTCGCTCACGCACTGGTATCCGGCGACTTTCTACCTGATCCTGCCGATCATCGGCAAGGAGCTGGGCCTTTCCTACAGCCAGATCGGCCTCATCATGACCTGCCAGTACATCGCCGGCGCGGTGGCGAACATTCCGGGCGGGATGCTGGTCGATACCGTCGGACGCAAGGGCGTGCTGATGGCGACCTCTCTCTTCTGGGTGGGATTCCCCTATTTGCTGATGGGCTTTACGCACAGCTACCTGATGCTGCTCGGCTGCGTGGCCCTGGTCGGATTCGGCAACAGCCTCTGGCATCCGACGGCGATCCCCACGCTCGCGCGCCGGTTCCCGGAGAGGAAAGGCCTGGTGCTTTCGCTGCACGGCATGGGCGGCAACGTCGGCGACGCCGTCGCGCCGATCGTCGTGGGCGCGCTGCTCGCGGTGCTCTCCTGGCGAGAGGTGGTGATATTGA
>VBDM01000180.1:0-996 GCA_005881355.1 Betaproteobacteria bacterium | reverse complement strand
CTCGGCGGAAAGAAGCGCGAAGCCCCGGCCGATGCGCACACGCAGTCCCTGCGCGATTACTTCCGCGGCCTGCCGGAACTGTTCCGCAACCGGGGGCTCGTCCTGCTCTCGACCAGCTCGACATTCCGCTCGATGACGCAGAGCGCGCTGCTTACGTTCCTGCCGGTGTATCTCGCCTACGAGATGGGCTACTCGCCCTTCTGGGTGGGCGCCTGCATGTTCGCGCTGCAAGCCGCGGGCTTCGCTGCCTCCCCCGTGGCGGGCCATCTGTCCGATCGCATGGGCCGCAAGAGCGTCATGATGACCAGCATGGCGATGACCGCCGTCGTGCTCGTATTCATGGCGATCGCGGGCAAGTCGCTCGCTTTTGTGTTCTTCGTCGCCGTGCTCGGGTTCTTTCTGTATGCGATCCGGCCGGTGATGCAGGCCTGGCTCCTCGAGACCACGCCGAGGAACATGGGCGGAACGAGCATCGGGGTGCTCTTCGGCGCGCAGGCGCTCGGCTCGTCGATCGGCCCGCTCCTGGGCGGGCTGGTCGCCGACGGCTTCGGCCTCACCGCCACGTTCCACTTCCTCGCCGGGACGATCGTCCTGGCAAATCTCTTCATCCTGTTCATGCCGAGGACCGGGGCGGCAGCAGCGTGAGCCGCTCCGGCGACGCCGTTCGCTGCCGAGGCCGCCCTGCAGCAGGGCGTTCCGCGGATCGATCCGTGGGCGCTGCCGCTCCTCGCGTGGGGATACATGCAGTACCGCCTCGTCGGCAACTACCGCCTGCGCGAGGGCGGCGGCGGGCCCGGGCTTTCGAATCCGCCGGAGCGCCTCGTGGTCGGCGGGCCCTACCGCTACTGCCGGAATCCGATGTATCTAGGTCACCTGATTTTTCTCGCCGGGCTCGTGCTCGCGCTGCACTCGTGGATCGCTGCGGTCGCGTTCGCGTTTCACCTCGCGTGGTTCCATCGGCGCGCGCGCGACGACGAGGCACGGCTTGCGGAGCTT
>VBDM01000184.1:1143-5288 GCA_005881355.1 Betaproteobacteria bacterium | reverse complement strand
ATTACGCCGCCGATTGCATCGCCCGCGTGATTTAATCGGGGAGCCGCTCGCCCTAGTCGGTTTCCAGAAGTTTCTCCAGCGCGTCCACCAGAAAATCGATTTCGGCATCGGCGATCACGTAGGGCGGCATCCAGTAGACGGTGTCCCCGAGAGGACGCAGCAGCACGCCCGCTTCGAGAGCGCGCCGGTAAAAATCCCGGCCGAAGCCGGGTTTCGCGCCCCGCACATCGAAAGCCCAGATCATTCCGGTGTTGCGGAAATGCGCGACGCGGCGATGCGAGCGCAGCGTCTCGGCGCGCCGGTTGAAGTGCGCGGCGATGCGGAGGTTGCGCTCCAGCACCTTGTCTTCGTCCAGGATGTCCAGTACGGCGAGGGCGGCGCGGCAGGCAAGCGGGTTGCCGCTGTAGGAGTGAGAGTGCAGGAAACCCCGCTCGAGCCTGTCGTCGTAGAAGGCCTGATAGACGCGGTCGGTCGCCATCACCACCGACAGCGGCAGATAGCCGCCGGTGAGGCCTTTCGATAGGCACAGGAAGTCCGGGGCGATTTTCGCCTGCTCACAGGCGAACAGCGTGCCCGTGCGGCCGAACCCGACCGCGATCTCGTCGGCGATGAGGTGCACTTCGAAGCGGTCACAGAGCTGGCGGGCGAGGCGCAGGTAGTGCGCGTCGTGCATCGCCATGCCTCCCGCGCACTGCACCAGGGGCTCGATGATCAGCGCAGCGGTGTCGGCAGCGTTGCGCTCGAGGTACGCTTCAAGGGCCCCGGCGCAGCGTTGCGCATACTCCCGCGGCGTGTCCCCCGGCCCGGCCAGACGCCAATCCGGCGAGGGCACGCGCGCGCTCCTGCGCAAGAGCGGCGCGTAGGTGTCGCGGTAGAGCGGAATATCCGTGACGGACAGCGCCCCCAGCGTCTCGCCGTGATAGCCGTTGGCAAGAGTCACGAATCCGCTCTTCGAGGGCCGGCCGGTGTTCCTCCAATAGTGATAGCTCATCTTCAGCGCGACCTCGACGGCGGAAGCCCCATCGGATCCGAAGAAGCAGTGCCCGAGCCCCTTGGGAGCGAGCCTGGCAAGGCGTTCCGAGAGCTCGACCGCCGGAGCGTGCGTGAACCCGGCCAGCATCACGTGTTCGAATGACTCGAGCTGGTCCCGCAGCGCGGCATTGATGCGCGGGTTGCCGTGCCCGAGCAGATTCACCCACCAGGAGCTGATTGCGTCGAGGATGCGGCGGCCTTCGAAATCGTAGAGCCAGACCCCTTCGGCGCGGCTCACGGGGACGAGCGGCAAGGTCTCGTGATGCTTCATCTGCGTGCAGGGATGCCAGACTGCCCGCAGGCTCCGCTCGATCATCTTGGCATTGCCGCTCATGCCGCCGCTTCCACCAGAAGTCCAAGCGACAGAAACGGGGCGATGCCTGCCGGAACCGGGTCCCGCCGAAACGGCACGACGCCGAGCAACGGGCAGGCGAGACGCTGCTCGAGCGCGCGAATGTTGCCGTCCAAACAAGGCATGTCGGGGAGGAAGCAATTCGCCACCCAGCCCGCACAGCGCAAGCCGCACGCCTCGATCTGCCGCCGCGTGAGGAGCGCGTGGTTCAGGCAGCCGAGCCGCATGCCGACCACGAGCACCACGGGCAGCCCGAGCCGGATCGCGAGGTCTGCGCCGGTTTGGCGCTCGTTCAGCGGGACGAGGAATCCTCCTGCGCCTTCCACCACGACGACTTCGGCCAGTCGTGAAAGCTCCTCGTAGGCCCGGCCGATCATTTCAATGTCGATCTCTATGCCGGCAAGCTGCGCCGCGATGTGTGGCGCGATCGCCGGCTCAAACGCGTAAGGATTGGCAATTCGCGACGGGGGGCGCACGGTGCCTGCGCTCGCGAGCGCTTCCGCGTCCGCCCAGCCGGTCCCCTCGCGTCCCGCGGCGACCGGCTTCATGCCTACTGCAGACTTCCCGGCCCCTGCAAAAGCACGCAGCAATGCGCACGCCACGAGGGTCTTGCCGACACCGGTGTCGGTGCCGGTGACGAAGAAACCTTGACCCACGCGCGGGCACCCCGGCTGCGGCGCTCAGGCGTGCGCCGCAGCGTTGCTGGGACACACCTCGCGCAGCGCCGCGGCGAGGCGGGCAACGTCTTGCTCGCTGTGAGCCGCCGAAAGCGAGATGCGCAATCGTGCGGTACCTTCGGGCACGGTCGGTGGACGGATTGCAGGCACCAGAATACCGCGCTCGCGCAGCGCGGCGCTTGCACTCACCGCTTCTCCGTTTCCGCCGATGATAACGGGTTGAATCGGCGTATAGGAAAGAGCTAACACGACGTCGGTCCCGCGCAGTGCCTGCTTGAGCTCTCCGATCAGCTGCCGGACGCGCTCGCGGCGCCATTCCTCTTCCTGGATAAGCTGCAGGCTCGCTTCGACCGCGGCGGCGAGCAGCGCCGGGCTGGCCGTGGTGTAGATGTAGGCGCGAGCGCGCTGCAGCACCGTTTCCACCACCTCCGAGGCGCCCGCGACGAATGCGCCCGCCACGCCCGCCGCCTTGCCGAGCGTTCCGACGTAGACGATACGCGGGGAGCGCAAGCCGAAATACGCGGGAGAGCCGCGGCCTTCAGGCCCGATGACTCCGAAGCCGTGCGCGTCGTCTACGAGAAGCCAGGCATCGTGGCGATCGCACAGATCGAGCATCACCGGCAACGGCGCGATGTCGCCGTCCATGCTGAATACGCCGTCGGTGACGACCAACCTCGTGCGCGCCCGAGAATCCGCCAGCGCTCTTTCGAGAAACTCGAGATCCACGTGCGGATACCTCACCACCCGGGCGCGAGACAAGCGCACGCCGTCGATGAGGGACGCGTGATTCAGCGCGTCGGAAAAAATCGCATCTTCCGGGCCGGCGAGCGCGGTAATCGCGCCGATGTTTGCTTGGTAGCCGCTGGAAAAAAGCAGCGCGCGCGGCATCTCCACGAATTTTGAGAGTTTGGCTTCGAGGCGCTCGTGCACGACGCTGTGTCCGCTCAGGAGGTGCGAGGCGCCTTCCCCGACTCCGTGACGCAAAGCGGCGTCGATCGCCGCCTCCACGATTCGCGGATGGTTGGCGAGTCCCAGATAGTCGTTGCTGCAGAAGGCCAGGTATTCCCTTCCGTTCACGACGATGCGCGACCCCTGCGGGCTCTCCCGGGCAACGCGGCGGCGCCTAAGGCCGCGGCGCTCGATTTCGGCGAGCTGATCGGCAAGACGTTGGAAGATCAAGGGCGGATCGTGCGGCCAGAGGCCTGCGGTTCAGGCTTGCGGCTTGAGACCGGCAAGCGCCTTCGCCCGCCACATGGGCCAGGCACGTTTGTAATCCTGAGCGGGAACCGAAGCCTCGACTTCCCGCTCGTCGAGGTAAGTGATTTTTCCGCCGACCCCCGCGATCGCGATCGCCTGAAGCTGCATGCGGGCGCTCATTTCGAGATAGATGCTGCGCCCCACGGCGCGCGGCAGGCTTTCTCCCACGGTGACGGAGCCATGGCCGCGCATGAGCGCCGCAGGGCAATTCCCCAGAGTTTTGGCGAGCGCCTGCCCCAGGTAGGGCGTCTTGACGAGCAGATCGGTACCCTTCTCGACATCGCGGATTTCGAAGTTCGGGACCCCTTCGCCCACGAACGCCGCCATGTGGAACAGCGGCCGCATCGCGACCGTCGTGACGCTGAAAGGCACGACCGAAGGAGAATGGTTGTGAACGACCGCATTCACGTCGGAGCGCGCCCTGTAGATTTCGCCGTGAATGAAGCGCTCGCGAACCGACTCCCGCCCGCGGGGATCGATCGGGTTGCTGTCGAGGTCGTACTCCATGATGTCCTCGGGCATCACCGTTTCCGGCGCGAGCGAGCGCGATAGCAGGTAGCGGCCAGGATCGCGGTCCGAGCGCACGCTCACGTGCCCGTAGGCGTCGATGACACCGTGCTCGGCGAGGATTCGGTATGCGGCAACCAGGTCTTCGATGAGGTTCATTACGTCTTCTTCTCCGGGGGTCGGTGAAATCCGATGGCGCTCAATCCGCCTTGATTCCCGCGGCCGCAACCACGCGCGACCAGCGCGACAATTCTTTCTTCACGAGATCGCCGAAGCGCTCGGGAGTTCCGCCGCCGGGAGTCATGCCCTGCCTGGTGAGC
>VBDM01000184.1:0-1109 GCA_005881355.1 Betaproteobacteria bacterium | reverse complement strand
CAGCGCCGGGCGCGCCCGCGGGGGCGAACATGCCGTACCAGGTGTCGACTTCGAGGTCCGGAAGATCCAGTTCCTTCAACGTCGGCACCTTGGGGAACGCCGGCGAGCGTTCCGCGCTCATTACCGCCAGCATGCGGAGCTTCCCGCCATGAACGTACGGCGCGGCGGTCTGCAGCGGAACGACCATGGCCTGTACGTGGCCCGCCACGAGATCGGTGAGCGCGCCGCCGGTTGCCTTGTAGGGCACGTGCACGAGGTCGATGTGCGCCTGCAGCTTTAGGAGCTCCATCGCGAGGTGCTGTGGCGTGCCGTTGCCCGGCGACGCGTAATAGAGCTTGCCGGGCTCGCGCTTTGCGAGCTCGATCAGCTCGCGCGCCGATGTCACCGGCAGTTGCGGATTCACGAGTACCGTCGCCACATTGGTGGCGAGCAGCGCCACCGGCTCGAAGCTTTTGATCGGATCGTAGGGCAGCTGCGGATGGAGGGCCGGGTTGGTGCTGAAGGATGTCGCCGTACAAAGCAGCGTATAGCCGTCCGGGGCGGACTTTGCGACCAAGTCGGCGCCGATGTTACCCGAGGCGCCCGCGCCGCTCGGCAAGCTTCGGTCCCAGGATCCGCGCGAGGATATCGGCACCCGTGCCAGGCGTGTAGGGCACGACGATCTGGATCGTCCGCGTGGGCCATATGGAGCTATCCTGGGCAAGCGCGGGGGCGGACCAGGACAGAGTCAGTCCCGCCAGTGCCCACGCGTCAAAGCGGCACGCCCTTTCACGCGATGGGATCATGGTGCGTCTCGTGTGACCTCACCGAACTATTATGCCCAAGAGGCGTCGGTTCCGTCTTCCCCCCTGCGAGGGCCTGGAACGGTGTTTTTTCGGTGCATCGCGTTGACCGGTCCCCTACGGGGACTTAGAATACGCGCCTTCCAACTCCCTCCGGCAATTCGTTCTCCGGAGTCTCGAATCCCCGATAGCTCAGCTGGTAGAGCGACGGACTGTTAATCCGCAGGTCCCAGGTTCGAGCCCTGGTCGGGGAGCCACTTCGAATCAGCAACTTAACCTGAAAGTTGCTTTTCCTTCCGTTCCTCCCCGTAGGGAAAGCGTAGAACA
>VBDM01000183.1 GCA_005881355.1 Betaproteobacteria bacterium | reverse complement strand
GGCGTGCTGAGGTCGTTGCCGCGCGAGCGGCTGAATTCGAGAAACTCCTCGGTCACCTTGACGCACACGAGGTGCGCGACGCCTTCCGCGCCGTGCGTGGCGCAGCAGCCGTCGCGGAAGAAGCCGGTGAGCGGCGCATAGCTGCACGCGAGCAGCGGGCCGCCGAGAACGTTCTTTTCCTTGGAGAGGACGGTGCTCATGTCGGCCAGACGCACACGGGACGCCCGCGGGCGCGCAACAACGGCGCGGCCATTTTTTGCATGCGCACCACGCGCACCTTTTCCGCGAAGGGCAGCGCCGCCAGCATGCGCCGGCGCTCTTCCTTCGCGGCGAACAGCTTGGCTATTTCAGGGGTCAGCCTTTCCATTCGTTCCACTTCGCCTCAAGTTGATGCCGCGTCAACACTCCGGCCA
>VBDM01000182.1:463-10088 GCA_005881355.1 Betaproteobacteria bacterium | reverse complement strand
AACAACGCATTGTAGGCGGGCAGAAACGGTACCGGCACGCCTTCGATCATAACGCACTCGCCCTCCTCCGCGTAGCCCCGCGCGCGCAACGCCTCGTACAGCGGAGCGAGGGAAAGCAGTCCGCCACCAGCCCTCGGCAGCACCACGAACACATTTTGTCATGAGACCTAGCTCGCTGCCTCAAGCTCAAACGGAACGTGACGTCGCCGTGGCGATGTAGTGTTTGACCTGCCCAACGTCGGCGTCCATGACTTCGAAACGCTGCGGCAGTTTTTCCAGATTTTCGAATCCGGCCGGCCGCGAAGGCTCCCGCCCAATCGCTTCGCGTATGGTCTTCGAGAATTTCGTCGACTGCGCGGTCTCCATGCAGACGAGTGGCACACCTTCCTCCCGGTGCTCTAACCCGACCTTCACGCCGTCCGCAGTATGCGGGTCGATCATGGCGCCGTAGTCCTTCCACACGCGCCGGATCGTCGCGAGCCGGTCGGCGTGCGTGCTCGATCCGGAAACGAACCTAGTGGCTGCGACGCGCCGGAAATAGCCCGTTCCGGAAAGATCGAGCGTTCCCTCGCGATCGAGTCCCTCCCAAATTGCGCGCAGCTTCGCGCCATCGCCCCCGACGAGATCGTAAGCGTAGCGCTCGAAGTTGGAGGATTTGGAAATGTCCATCGAGGGACTGCTGGTGGCCTTCACCTCGGCCGCCTTGCGCACACGGTAGCGCCCGGTACGGAAAAATTCATCGAGTACGTCGTTCTCGTTGGTTGCGACGATGAGCTTCCTGATGGGCAGGCCCATGCTCCGCGCGACGTGCCCGGCGTAGACGTTGCCGAAGTTCCCTGAAGGCACGGCGAAGGACGCTTCCCCGCCCACGGCGAAACACGCCTTGAAGTAGTACACCACCTGCGCCGCCACGCGTGCCCAGTTGATCGAGTTGACGGCACCGATGCGGTGCCTCGCCTTGAACGCAAAATCGCCGGAGATCGCCTTGACAACGTCCTGGCAGTCGTCGAACACGCCGCGCACCGCGATGTTGAAGATGTTGGCATCCTGCAACGAATACATCTGCGCCGCCTGGAATGGGCTCATGCGCCCTTCCGGCGAGAGCATGAAGACTTGCACGTTCTTCTTGCCGCGCAGCGCGTACTCGGCGGAGGGCCCGGTGTCGCCGGAGGTGGCGCCGACGACGTTGAGCCGCTTGCCGTGCTTTTCCAGCACGTGCTCGAGCAGGTTGCCGATGAGCTGCAGCGCGATGTCCTTGAAGGCGAGCGAAGGCCCGTTGGAAAGGCCGAGAAGAAACAGGCCGGAATCGAGCTTCTTCACCGGCGTAATGTCGTCGCCGCCGAAAATCTCCTTCGTGTAGGTCTTGTCGATCAGCCGCTTCAGGTCACCCGCGGGAATGTCGTCGGCGAACTTCGCGAGGATCGCGAACGCCAGCTCGCGGTAGCTCATGCTCCGCATCGCGGCGAGCTCGGCCGGGCTCAGTCTCGGAAACTCCTCCGGCAGGAAAAGGCCGCCGTCCGGCGCGAGACCTTCGAACAGGACTGCGGTGAACGGCTGCGGCTTCGCTCCGCCGCGGGTGCTGACGTAAAGCATGAGATTCAGGAATCGGGATTCAGCCGTGTCTCCGAATCCCGATCACTGCAGTTCTTCCAGCCGAATCCGCGTCACCTTCCCGCTCACCACCGGCAGCGCCTCGATCTTTTTCGTGGCAGCGTTCACGTTCTTCTCGCGCGCCTGGTGGGTGAGCATGATGATGTCCACCTGCTCCTCGCCTTCCGCGGGCTCCCGCTGGACCATGGCGTCGATGGAGATCGAAGCGTCCGCGAGGATGCGGGTGATGTCGGCGAGCACACCAGGGCGATCCTGCACGCGCATGCGCAGGTAGTAGGAGGTCACCACCTCCTCCACCGGCAGGATCTTGATGTCCGACATGCGGTCGGGCCGGAACGCGAGGTGCGGCACGCGGTGCTCGGGGTCCGCGGTGTGCAGCCGGGTGACGTCGACGAGATCGGCGACCACCGCGCTTCCGGTCGGCTCGGCGCCCGCGCCCGCGCCGTAGTACATCGTCTGCCCGGCCGCGTCACCCTTCACGAGCACCGCGTTCATGACGCCCTCGACGTTGGCGATCAGGCGGCGCGTCGGAATCAGCGTCGGATGCACGCGCAGCTCGATGCCCTGGGGAGTTCGCTTGGTGATGCCGAGGAGCTTGATGCGGTAGCCGAGCTGCTCGGCGTAGCGGATGTCTTCCTGCGTGAGCCTCGAGATGCCTTCCCTGTAGCACTTGTCGAACTGCATCGGCACGCCGAAGGCGATCGCCGCCATGATGGTGAGCTTGTGCGCAGCATCGACCCCCTCGATGTCGAAGGTCGGGTCGGTCTCCGCGTACCCGCGGTTCTGCGCTTCCTTGAGCACCGCATCGAACGGCAGGCCCTTCTCGCGCATCTCCGAGAGGATGAAGTTGGAGGTGCCGTTGATGATCCCCGCGATCCATTCGATGCGGTTGGCGGTGAGCCCCTCGCGCAGCGCCTTGATGATCGGAACGCCTCCCGCGACCGCGCCTTCGAAGGCGACCATCACGTCCTTCTTTTGCGCCGCGGCGAAGATCTCGTTGCCGTGCGTGGCGAGGAGCGCCTTGTTCGCGGTGACCACGTGCTTGCCGTTCTCGATCGCGGCGAGCACGAGGTCTTTCGCCACGGTGTAGCCGCCGACCAGCTCGATCACGATGTCGATCTCGGGGTCGCGCACCACTTCGAAGGCGTTCGCCGTCACGCGCGCCTTGCCGGCGGTGAGTTTCATCGCCTTCTCGACTTCCTTGTCGGCGACGACGCTGATCTCGATGGCGCGCCCGGCGCGGCGCGAGATCTCCTCCTGGTTGCGCGCGAGCACGGCCCAGGTCCCCCCGCCCACCGTGCCGATGCCGAGCAGGCCGACCTTGATCGGTTTCATTTGAGCTTCTTCAAGAAGTGGAACGAGGTCACCGCCATGCCTTCGCGGAAGTAGAACTTGTGCGCCTGGAGTCGCTGCGTGCCCGAGTCGAGTGTCAGGCTGTCGAAACCCGCCGCGCGCGCCTTTTGCTCGAGATGATCGAGCAGCGCGCGCCCGACACCGCGCGAGCGGCGCCGTTCGTCCGCCACCAGATCGTCCACGTAGAGTTGCTTCCCGTAGAACGTATTCTCGTACATGCGATAGACGGCGACACCGGCGACGTCCGCGCCCTCCACCGCCACGCACATGCGCGCGCCGCCCGCGAAGACGCGCTTCATCTTCGCTTCATATTCGGGCGGCAGCGCGGTGCGCAGCTGGCGATGAACGGCTTCGGCCTTGCTGAACCACTCGGGCGCGGCGATGGCGCCTTTTTCGTCGGTGACCTCAACAATCTGCATCACAGCAATCCGTCTTTGCGAAACATATCGCGGATCCCGCGAATGGCTTGCCGGGTGCGGGCCTCATTTTCGATGAGGGCTATGCGCACGTGATCGTCGCCGTGGTCGCCGAAGCCGATCCCGGGCGATACGGCGACTTTTGCGTCCCGCAGCACTTTTTTTGCGAACTCGAGCGAGCCGAGCTTGGCGTAGGCCTCGGGAATCTTCGCCCAGATGTACATCGAGGCCCGCGGATTCTCGACCGGCCATCCGATCTCCTGCAGCCCCTTGACCATGACGTCGCGGCGCTTCTGGTACTTCATCCGGTGCTCCTCGACGCAATCCTGCGGGCCTTCGAGCGCGACGATGGAGGCGACCTGGATCGGCGTGAAAGTGCCGTAGTCGTGGTAGCTCTTGATCCGCGCGAGCGCGTGGACGAGGTCCTTGTTGCCGACCATGAAGCCGATGCGCCAGCCCGCCATGTTGTAGCTCTTCGACATGGTGAAGAATTCCACAGCGACGTCGCGCGCGCCGCTCACTTGCATGATCGAAGGCGCCTTCCATCCGTCGAAAGTGATATCGGCGTAGGCGAGGTCGTGCACGACCAGGATGTCGTGCGTTTTGGCGAGCGCGACCACCCGTTCGAAGAAATCCAGCTCTACGCATCTCGCCGTCGGGTTCGACGGAAATCCGATCACGAGCATCTTCGGCTTGGGGAGAAAAAATCGACGTCGGCGGTCATGCGCACCGAGCGGATGTCGGCGCCGGCGATGATCGCGCCGTAGATGTGTATGGGATATGAGGGATTGGGCACGAGCACCGTGTCGCCGCGATCGAGGCACGCGAGCATCAGGTGCGCGAGACCCTCCTTCGAGCCGATGGTGACGATCGCCTCGGAGTCGGGATCGAATTGGACGCCGTAGCGGCGCCGGTACCACGTGCAGATCGCGCGGCGCAGGCGCGGTATGCCCTTCGAGACCGAGTAGCCGTGGGTGTCGGGGCGCTGCGCCGCCTCGACCAGCTTCGCCACGATGTGCTTGGGCGTCGGGCCGTCGGGGTTGCCCATGCTCATGTCGATGATGTCTTCGCCCGCGCGGCGCGCCGCCATCTTCAACTCGTTGGTGATGTTGAAGACATAGGGCGGAAGACGCTGAATGCGGGCGAACTCTCTCATGATCGGTAGGGGGCTTATCGGCTTGGGTGCAAGCATTTCAAATCGCGCTGCAGCGCAAAAAGTTATAATGCTACCGGACACTTACAGCACCGGCAATCTTGAAACTGCACCGCGAAGCCGCCACCGCGCTGAACGTTTTCACCGGCTACGGCCGGGGCTACGTGAAGGTCAACGACCGGCGCATCGAAAAAAGCGTGGTGGTGCTGCCCGAGCGCATCATCGCCGACTGGCCCGCGACGAGCTTCGAGGCGCTCGCGCCCGAGCATCTCGCCGCGCTCGCCGGTCTGGGGCTCGAGATCGTCCTGCTGGGCACGGGGCCGCAGCTGCGTTTTCCCAGCGCCGAGATCACGCGGCCGCTCGTTCGTTCCGGCGTCGGTGTCGAAGTGATGGACGTGGAGGCCGCCTGCCGAACCTACAACATTCTGGTGGCCGAAGAGCGCAAGGTGGCGGCGGCGCTGCTGCTCGGGTGAAGACCATGGGCCATCGATGATTTCCCGCCGCGGACTGTGGCTGCTCCTCGCAGTTTTTGCAGCCGTCTGGTTCTGCAATCTCGGCTACCGGCACCTGTTCAAGCCCGATGAAGGCCGCTACGCCGAAATCCCCCGCGAGATGACCGCAAGCGGCGACTGGCTCACCCCGCGGCTGAACGGCTTCAAATACTTCGAGAAGCCGGCGCTGCAGTACTGGGCGACTGCGGCGGCCTTCGGCGCGTTCGGGCAGAACGAATGGGCGGCGCGGCTTTGGCCCGGGCTCGCCGGCTTTTTCGGCGTGCTGCTCGTTTTCTGGGCCGGCAACCGCCTGTTCGGGCCGCCGATCGGGCTGTACGGGGCGCTGGTCGCGGCGAGCTCCGCGATGTACGTCTTGATCGGGCACTTCCTCTCCCTCGACATGGCGCTCGCCTTCTTCATGTCCGCGTCGGTGTTCGCGATCGCGCTCGCCCAGCGCGACGAATCGGGCGACAAGGAGCGGCGCCGCTGGATGCTCGCCGCCTGGGCCGCCGCGGCGCTCGCGGTGCTGAGCAAGGGTCTGGTCGGGATCGTCCTGCCCGCGGGCGCGGTGGTGCTCTATGTGCTGATCGAGCGCGACCGGGAGCGGTGGGCGCGACTGCACCTCCTCCCAGGGGGCTTGCTCTTCCTTGCGATCGCCGCGCCGTGGTTCGTCGCGGTCTCGCTCGCCAACCCGGAGTTCTTCCGGTTTTTCTTCATCCACGAGCACGTCGATCGCTTTCTCACGCGCGAGCACGATCGCTACGAGCCTCTGTGGTATTTCGTTCCCGTGCTGTTCCTCGGGATCGTTCCCTGGGTCGTGAGCCTCGTCCCCGCGCTTTGGAGCGCATGGGCCCGATCACCCGGAACCCGTTTCCAGCCGCGGCGGTTCCTGCTTCTCTGGTGCGCCGTCGTCTTCGCGTTCTTTTCGGCATCGAGCTCGAAGCTCGGCTCCTATATCCTGCCCATGTTTCCGGCGCTTGCGCTGCTCGTCGGCCACACCCTCGCCTCGGCCGGCCCGCGCATCGCTACTGCGCAGGCTGCGGTCGCGGCCCTGCTCGGGATCGCCCTGATCGCCGCGGCGCCTTACGCCGTGCGCCACGCCGCGGGCGACCTTCCGGCCGGACTGCTCGCGGGCTACGTACCCTGGCTGACCGCGGCCGGTTCGGCGCTGGCCGTCGCCGCGATGCTCTCCGCGTGGCTTGCTCTGCGCGCGCGCCCCGCCGCCGCGGCCCTCGCGCTTGCCTTCGGCGGCCTCGTCTCCGTCCAAGCCGCCGGCTCGGGGCACGAGGAGCTTTCGCCCGCCTATTCCGCGTATCATATCGTCCAGAAAATCCGGGACCAGCTCACACCGGATGTCCCTTTCTACGTGGTGAACACCTTCGATCACACGCTGCTGTTTTACCTGGGCCGGACCGTGACCATGGTGTCCAACAAGGACGAGTTGTCGCAGCCGATCGCCTGGGAGCCGCAGAAATTCCTGCCCGATGAGGCGGCGTTCGCGCGCGCCTGGCAGGCCGATCGCGAGGCCTTCGCCATGTTCAACGCGGACGACCTCGCCGGCTTCCTCCGGGACCATCCCGTTCCGATGCAGATCGTCGCGCGCGACTCGCGCCGCATCGTCGTGAGAAAACCATGAGCGCGGCGAGCTTCGCCCTGATCCTGACCGGGTGGGGCATTTCGAGTTCAGCGCGCAAAACATCGTCCCGGTCGGCATGAAGCTCGCGTTCGAACCGCATATCGCGGGCGGGGTCGCCTGCTACGTCGTGAGCCTCGTCGTCTGGATCATGGGGCTGTCGCGCGTCGAGGTCTCGATCGCCTACCCGATGCTCTCGATCGGCTACGTCCTGAACGCCCTCGCGGCCTGGTACCTGTTCGGCGAATCGCTCACCGCCCAGAAGCTCATCGGCATCGCCTTCATCGTCGCCGGCGTGTTCCTTGTTGCGCGCAGCTGAATCCGTGGCCGGAGATTCTTTCCTGCCGTTCGCGCGGCCGACCATCGACGAGGCCATGATCGCCGCGGTGGCCGACACCCTGCGCACCCGCTGGATCGCCACCGGCCCGCGGGTCGCCGCGTTCGAGAAGGCGCTTTCGAAACGCTTCGGCGGGCGGCCGGTCCGTGCGCTCACTTCGGCGACCGCGGCGATGCAGGTGGCCCTCGAGCTGCTCGACATCGGCCCGGGCGACGAAGTGATCATCCCCGCGCAAAGCTTCTTCGTGACCGGCAACGTGGTCGAGCGCGCCGGCGCCACCGCTGTGTTCGTCGACGTGAATCTCGGCTCGCGCAACCTCGATTTCGCACAGGCCGCCGCTGCGGTCACACCGAAGACGCGCCTGCTGCTTCCCACGCACTACAACGCTCCGCTCGACGCCGACGCGCTCGAGGCGTTCGCCAGGCGCCACAAGGTGCGCATCCTCGAGGACGCTGCGCTTGCGATGGGATCGCGGACCTCGCGCGGCCCGGTGGGGGCGACGGGCGATCTCGTCTCGTTCAGCTTCCATCCCAACAAGAACATGACCACCATAGAGGGCGGCGCCCTGGCGCTCAACGATGAACGCGAGGCGGCGATCGTGGACCAACTGCGCTTCCACGGTATCAAGCGCCTGCCCGACGGCACGCGCGACGTGGAGCGCGCCGGGGCCAAGTACAACTTCTCCGACGTATCGGCGCGGCTGGGCCTGGAGCAGCTCGCGCACCTGGAGGACTGGTGCCGCGCGCGCGAGCGGCTGGCGCGCTGCTACTTCGAGTGCCTCGCGGGCGACGATCTGCTCGCGCCCGAATGCCTGCCGCCGCGCGACAACCCGGGACACAGCTGGAACATGTTCGCGGTGCTGCTGCCGCTGCAGGCGATGCGCTCTACCCGCAAGGCGTTCATGGACGCGATGCAGAGGGAAGGCATCGGCACCGGCGTTTCCTACGAAGCGATCCACCTCACCACCCTCTTTCGCCACAAGGGATTCCGCGAGGGCATGTTCCCGGTCTCGGAGCGCATCGCGCGCGAGACGGTCACGCTGCCGCTTTTTCCCGAGATGCGCGAGACCGACGTCGAGCGCGTATGCGAGAGCATGAAGCGCGTGATGCGGCGCAAGGGCGCCTGAGATGGCCGCGCCCGGGCTCTCCGTCGTCATTCCGGTGTACAACGAGGAGGCGGTGCTCCCGTCGCTCTTCGCGCGGCTTTATCCGGCGCTCGATGCCTTGGGTGCAAGCTACGAGGCCATTCTGCGCGAGCAGTTCCAGAAGCGGCCCGACACGACGAGGGTGATCCTCTTCAACGGCAATTACGGCCAGCACATGGCGATCGTCGCCGGATTCGAGCGCTGCCGCGGCGACCGGGTGGTCACGCTTGACGCGGACCTTCAAAACCCCCCGGAGGAGATCGCAAGGCTCCTCGCCAAAATGGACGAAGGCTACGATTACGTCGGCGGCGTACGGCGCGAGCGCCGGGACACCGTTTTCCGGCGCGGCGCCTCGCGGCTCATGAACGCGCTGCGCGAGCGCATCACCCGCATCCGCATGAGCGACCAGGGCTGCATGCTGCGCGCCTACAGCCGCGACATCGTCGCCGCGATCAACAGCTGCCGCGAGGTCAACACCTTCATCCCGGCGCTCGCCTATACCTTCGCGCAGCGCCCCACCGAGATCGAGGTGGCGCACGAGGAGCGCGCCGCGGGCGAGTCGAAGTACTCGCTCTACAAGCTCGTCCAGCTCAATTTCGATCTCGTCACCAGCTTCTCGGTCAAGCCGCTGCAGATGTTCTCTCTGCTGGGTATGCTCACAGCGGCCGCCTCCGTGCTCGCATACGTGATCGTCATCATCCAGCGGTGGATCGTCGCCGACAGCCTCGTCGAGGGGTTGCGCGCGATCTGGGATCGCGACATCCTCCAGTTCTTCCTTACGGGGATACTCCTCTTCGGGGTGGGACTTCTGGGCGAATACGTCGGCCGCATCTACGAGCAGGTGCGGCAGCGCCCGCGCTACGTCGTGCAGGCCGTGCTCGAGCGCAAAGAGTGACCCGCGCCGTCGCATTCGCCTACCACGACGTCGGCTGCCGCTGCCTCAATGTCCTGCTCGACCAGCGCGTCGCAGTACCTCTCGTCGTCACCCATCGGGACGACCCCGGTGAAAATATCTGGTTCGGCAGCGTCGCGGCGCTCGCGCGCGCGCGGGGAATCGAAACCATCGTGCCCGACGACCCCAACGCCCCGGAGATCATCGGCAAGGTCCGCGCCTCACGGCCGGACTTTCTTTTCTCGTTTTACTACCGACTGATGCTCGGGCAAGCGCTCCTCGCCGTTCCCAAGCGCGGCGCCTTCAACGTGCACGGGTCGCTGCTGCCGAAGTACCGCGGGCGCGCTCCGGTCAACTGGGCGATCATCCACGGCGAGACCGAGACCGGGGCGACGCTCCACGAGATGGTCGAGAAGCCCGACGCAGGACGCATCGTGGACCAGGAACCCGTGCCCATCCTCCCCGACGATCTTGCTGTCGACGTCTTCAGGAAAGTGACCGGCGCAGCCGAGCTTGTGCTCGCCCGCGGCCTGCCGAAGCTCGTCGACGGCAGCGCGGTCCTGCGCTCGCCGGATCTCTCCAGGGGCAGCTATTT
>VBDM01000182.1:0-364 GCA_005881355.1 Betaproteobacteria bacterium | reverse complement strand
TGCTGCGGACGCGGCGGCTCGAGAAAAACGACCGCGCGCGGCCCGCGGCGTCGCTCTACGCGGAGGACGGCCGCTGCCTCGCCGCCTGCGCGGACGGAGGGGTGCTCGAGCTTCTCGAGGTGGAGCTGGACGGACGGCCGCTCTCCGCGCAAGAATTCGCCCAACGCATCGGTGACCGCAAGGTCCCCTTGCACTAGGGAGTGCCAGTGAAAAGAATCCTCATCCTCGGCGTGAACGGCTTCATCGGCCACCACCTGTCCAAGCGCATCGTCGAGCGCACCGACTGGGAGGTCTACGGCATGGACATGCAGACCGACCGCATCGCCACCCTGCTCGGCCACAAGCGCTTCCGCTTCTTCGAAGG
>VBDM01000181.1:545-4601 GCA_005881355.1 Betaproteobacteria bacterium | reverse complement strand
GGCCGAGGTTCAGGTGCAGCCGGTGACCGTGCCGGGTGCCGTGGAGGCCCGGCCGCTCGGCGCCGACCCGCGGGCGGGCGCCGAGGCGCCGCGGACCGCCGGCGATCTCCTCAAGACCGGGCCCAAGGCGATGAAGCTGCCGTATTCGGAGGAAAACCTAGCGCTGCTGCGGCAGGCGCCGCTCAAACCTGAGCTGAAATTCGAGCCCACGCCACCGCCGCCCGGCGCGGTCGAGGATTCCGAGAGGGTCGACTGGATCTGGCCGGCCTCGGGCCGCGTTCTCGCCGGGTTCTCGGAGGCGACTAACAAGGGCGTGGATATCTTCGGCAAGATCGGCGACCCGGTCTACGCGTCGGCGTCCGGACGCGTCGTCTACAGCGGCACGGGACTGCGCGGCTTCGGCAAGCTCGTGATCATCAAGCACAACCAGACCTACCTGTCCGCCTACGCCCACAACAGCAACATCTTCGTGAGGGAAGGGCAGAACGTGGCGAAGGGCCAGAAGATCGCCGAGATCGGCAACACCGATTCTCCCCAGGCGAAGCTCCATTTCGAAATCCGGCGCCTCGGCAAGCCGGTCGATCCGCTGAAATTCCTGCCGGAGCGGCCGTCGTGAATTCGGGCGCGCCCGAGAGCGAGTTCCAGGCGGACTGGGCCGGCGGCGATTCTGCCGACGCGATCGCGCCAGCGCTTGCGGTCTCGGAGGGGCCGCAGCGCGATCTCCCCGATGAAGCGGCGCAGCCCGCCGCATCGCGCGCGGAGGCGGGCGAGGCCGCCGCGGAAGAAGCCCATGCCCTGAGCGACGCGACCCAGCTCTATCTCCACCAGATCGGACTCAATCGTCTGTTCACGCCCGAGGAGGAGCTGCATTTCGCGCGGCGCGCGGCGGTCGGGGATTTCGCCGCGCGGCAGAAGATGATCGAGCACAATCTGCGCCTGGTGGTGAACGTCGCCAAGGGCTATCTCAACCGCGGCATGCCGCTCCTCGACCTCGTCGAGGAAGGCAACCTCGGGCTGATGCACGCGCTCGACAAGTTCGACCCGGAGCGCGGCTTTCGCTTCTCGACCTACGCCACCTGGTGGATAAGGCAGAACATCGAGCGCTCGATCATGAACCAGTCGCGCACGATCCGGCTGCCGGTGCACGTCATCCGTGAGCTGAACACCGTGCTCCGGGCGAAGCGCCACCTCGAGGCGCACGCGGACCGCGAGCCGAGCGCCGAGGACGTCGCGCACCTCGTCGGCAAGGACCCCGGGGAAGTGCGCCGGATGCTGATGCACGGCGAGCACACCGCGTCGCTCGACGCGCCGCTCGACGTCGATCCGATGCTCTCGATCGGCGAATCGATCGCCGATGAGAGCGGCACGAGCCCGGAGCTGCAGCTTCATGCGACCGAGGTCGAATCGCTGGTTCGCGAGTGGCTCGCGCAGCTCACCGACAAGCAGCGCACCGTCATCGAGCGGCGCTTCGGCCTGAACGGCGGGGAATTGCTGACCCTCGAGCAGCTCGCCTCCATGCTCGATCTCACGCGCGAGCGGGTGCGCCAGATCCAGCTCGAGGCCCTGGCGCATCTGCGGCGCATCCTGCGCCGGCGCGGCCTGTCGAAGGAGATCCTGCTCTAGCGGGAGGGATCCGGAATGGTGTTCGGGGGATTGCGCTTCAGCGGCGCGTCGCCTTCCCGGTCGATGGCCTGGGCGAAATCGATGTTCTTCGTGAGCTCCTCCAGGTACAGGTGCTGCCCGCCGAAGTGGTCCTGCGCGTACTTGTGCGCTCCGCCGAGGTCGGTGTCGAGGCGCTGGCTTGCCCCTTGGTAGAAGCTCGGGGTCTTCCTCACCAGGTCCTCTCCCGATTCATACAGGACCTCTTCTCTTCCGTCCGGAAGGCGCCTGCGGGTGATGCCGCCGGCGAGGAATTCCGGATAAAGCCGGTCGCGGCATTTTTCGAGGTAACACCTGTCGGACATCTGCGCAATGATGTCCGCCGAGCCCAGCAGGCTGCCGAGAAACTTGTAGGCGAGCGAGGGCACCTTGATCTCGGAGACCGGGATCTCGTAGCCCGTGAAGTGGATCAGGGCGGCGGCGGTGTCGGCCATCTCGCCCATGCCGACTCTGGGCAGGTAATCCCTCAGAAAGCGCGCCCCTCGCGAGACGTGCGTCAGCGTGAGCTCGCCTCCGTTCTTGTGCTGCGTATCATCGCGCGTCCGTATGTAACCGCAGTCGTGGAACAGGGCCGTGATCACGCCGAGCCGGAACATCGAGGCGTCGATCGATTCCACGCCGATCCGGCCGCGCTCGTAGCCGTCGATCAGCCGCGCCATGGCGAGCGTGACATCGAGCACGTGCTGGATGTCGTGATAAGCGGTGTCGCAGGCGTGGTATCCCGGACGTTCTCCCCGATACAGCACGCTCAGGTCGCCGAAAGCCTGGTCGATCTGCGCTATTGACGCACCCGGATACAGCTCCTGGAAAATCTGGTTGACTTCTGAATTGACGATCGCCGAATCGGTGGTGTTGACCCGGCAGGACACATCGTACTCGTTGCCGCGACGGTTCATTGAATTGCACCCCCAAGGTGACACGCACTCCTCCCAAAGTGCGATCGCGTCGTCATTCTAGCGCTGATCTCGCGGGCCGTGGGCCAGAAAAATCGTCATTTATTCGCATTCGCATCCACTTTCTCAAGACCGTTCTTCCGGTTTGTAGCTAGGCAGCCACATGCGACCGCCGAATCGCCACAAAAAGATGAAGCCCCATGACTTGAAGCTGTCACCGAAAAAGTCTCAAGTCCTCAGTGTAAAAGGATTGAAGTCCGTGTGCCTGTCGTAGTAATCCTCCTGCTCGGCGCGCTTCAGCCAGCCGACGACGGCGTAGGTCAACGGCGTGAACGCTACCTCTATTCCGACCTTGGAGACGAACTGGACCAGCATGATCTGAGGCAGCCTTTCGTCCGGAATCAGCCCGCTTCCCCAGAACGCGAGCGGGTAGAAGATCAGCGAATCGACGCCCTCGCCGAAGATCGTCGAGCCGATAGTGCGCGTCCACAGCCACCGGCCCTGCGTCAGGATTTTCATTTTCGCGAGCACGAATGAATTGACGAACTCCCCGCACAGGAACGCGATCAGGGAAGCGCCGGCGATGCGCCAGGTCGACCCGAAGGCGACCTCGTAGGCGGCCTGATTTTTCCAGAACGGGGCAGGGGGCAGCGAGACCACGATCCACGCCATCAGGGCCGCGAACGCGAGACCGGCGAAACCGGCCCAGATCACGCGCCGGGAACGGGCGTAGCCGTAGACCTCCGTGAGGACGTCGCCGAAGACGTAGGAGATCGGGAAAAACAGCACGCCCGCCCCGAACGATACCGCGCCGATCAACGGGAAGTGGCCTTGAGCGATCTTGGCCGGGCCGATCAGGTTCGAGCAGATCAGCACCGTGACGAAGGCTGCCATGACGAACTCGTAGTAGCGGTACTGGCGCGCCGGTGAATTCACGGATTTTCTTTTTTGATATCCGGCGCCGGTGGAGCGGGAGGCCGGGGCCTCGCGCGGGCAAGCTCTGTGGCCAGATCGAGGACCGCCGAGGCATAGAGGTTGGAGCGGTTGTAGCGCGTGAGGACAAAGTAATTCCGCAGCGTCACGCGGAACTCGGAGGGCTGTCCCGGCGTTTCCAGCTCGATCAGCGCGCACAGCGCGTCGGAGGGCAGGGGAACGGCGGGCTTGACGCCGAACCCGGGAAGGTCGGCGGCGCGACGCGCAGGCTCGACTCCGGCCTCGGCAAGCTTGCGCCAGTCCTCGCCCTTCACCTCGGCGCCGAAGGCGACCGGCTCTCCGCGGGCCCAGCCGTGCGACTTGAGAAAATTGCCGATGCTGCCGATGGCGTCGGCGGCGCTGGAGGCGAGCTTGATGTGTCCGTCGCCGTCGTAATCCACCGCGAAGCGGCGGTAGCTCCCCGGCATGAACTGCGGGATGCCGATCGCCCCGGCGTAGGAGCCCTTCACGCGCAGCGCGTCGATGCGCATCTCGCGCGTGAAGACCAGATAGTTTTCGAGCTCCGCCCGGA
>VBDM01000181.1:0-457 GCA_005881355.1 Betaproteobacteria bacterium | reverse complement strand
GCCGATGATGCGGACGATGATCTCCTCGGGGACGCCGAACTCCGTGGCGGCGCGCGCGAGGGGCTCGGCGTGGCGGTTCCAGAATTGCACGCCCGCCTAGACGCGCTGCGCGTTGATGAACAGGGCGCGGTATGCCTGCCAGGAGGCGAGCGCCGTTTCGGCGGGCTGCTCCATCGCCTTGATGATCGCCGGCTGAAACTGCGCCTGGCCGAAGACGCGGTTGAGCTCATTGCGGGTGAAGCGGTGCTTCTTCACCATCTCGGCGATGAACTGCTTCACTTCCTTGCGCTGCGGGTAACCGGTCGGCCCGGCGGCCGCCGAGGCCACCGGCAGCGCGAGCGCCGCGGCCAGAAGGAAGCTCAAACAGGCCCTCAAGGCCTGAATTCCCGGACCAGTTGTTTCATTCGGGAGACCGAAGGGGCGTCGGCGCGCGGGCCGTAGCGCAGGTCGACGTAAA